>JAXHVA010000036.1:0-42765 GCA_034189035.1 Thermodesulfobacteriota bacterium | reverse complement strand
CTTCGGAAAGAAAGTCATGAAGGCCTGAATCCACATTGAGACCCCTATGAATGGCCTCTATTACATTCTTCCGGATTTCTTTGCTGATTCGCCCGCCGTCCGGAGCCAATCCAATAACCAAGTGAGTCGGGGCACAGGAACCGTTTTGTGCATCGTCAAAGGCATCCTCGATGCTTTTGACGATCGAGATGTCTTTTGGTTTGTTGTCCAGAACAACCCCGGCATCACTGCCTGCACAGGTACTGTCAATAACGGATAGGACATGATAGCGCCTGCTGCGGCGAACCAGACCGTGAGCCGTCTTTCCATATGTGGTGGAAAAGGCTCCCTCACAGAAAATAATCGCATTTCCCTCAGGAAAGGAATTCATTGTTTTCTTCCTGTAATAATAACCACATATCGATCACTTTGCAATTTATGCTTTGAATGCCGTTCAATCAAACTGATCAATCCGACTGTAGATGCTGGCAGCGCATTCAAGCCTTCTTTGTCCCTGATCAATCGTGAGTAAGCCGTCATGCTTTTATCGCTTCCATAGGATGCCCACCCATTTGTATTTCGAATAGCTTCCAATGCCAGATTTCCATCGATGGAATTCCAGTTGATCAGTGGTTCGTTGATAGCAGTTTCATGAATCTGTTTTGGGTCGAGATCCTTACAGAGTGTAGAATTCTTAATAAAGGCTCGTATAATGGGATTTTTCCCATGAGATGATCCGGCTACCATAGAGGGCATCCGTGAAGTCTTTCCCCGTCTGAACAGACTTAAAAAACCTCTGTATATTCCGGCTATGGTTGTCCCATTGGAAACCGGAACAGCAACAACGGATGGGGCGTCTCTCAGTTCATCATATATCTCATATGCAATCTCGCCGTATGTCTTTAATTGGATTGCAGTATTCTTTCCTCCCGGGTTCGCATCATATATTTCATGAGCTTCTGCAAACTCACGAGAGGCATTGACTGAGGTTTCATAGTCTCCCGGGGTTCGGATTATTTGAGCACCGTAATGAGTCATCTCTTTAATCCTCTTTGTATGAGAACTCTCCGGAATATATACAATACATTGAAGTCCTGCCATAGAGGCACCAATTGCCATGGCCACGCCATAGTTGCCGCAGGTAGCCACAGTGATCCCATCAAAGCCACGCCGCAGGGCATCCATTGCCTGGGCAAAGGCAATGCGGTCTTTTTGGGTGCCGGTTGGATTCCCGCCTTCAAACTTGAGGTATATTTGTCGCAATCCCAATTCTCTCTCAATATTACGTGCCCGCGTAAGGGGTGTATCCCCTATCTCTGAATCGATAATATCTTCAAACGCTTCCAGCCTAATCTCTAATGGTTGGTTCTTGTCTTTAGCAATATGTGTTTGAGCCTCCAGCTCGGGTGCCACAATAGGAGACTGTGAGGTGGCCTCGTCGATTAGCGATACGAGTTCACCGTTTTGATGCGTTGTCTGTTGGTTATTCATCCTTTTCTCTCTCAATTCAATTCAAATTCTGACCGTATGATTACTTCATTTTACAGGCGCCTCAATGAATGGAGGCAATGGATGGTTGTAGCATTTTCCATATTCAATCTTCGAACACTCCTTATCGTCCTCATCATCTCTCCAGCTGTCGCCTCTTTATGTTCTCTCACTAATAAATGCAAGCAGCGTGCCATAAAGTTAATATGTTTTTTTCATGGATGATTATGCTTTTGTTTCCAATATCACAAACCCATATATTTGAAGAGAGAATCATGATTCTCATTTTTTGATCTGTAAGTGTAAAGGTTCTATTATTGATATACCATTTATTAAGCAAAAAAACAGGAAATCTGTGTTCCTATATGCATAGTTAAAGAACGAAAAGTTCATGTTATGGATGTCAATTGTCGATTATTTAGGATTACTCTTTGTAAAATAACTTTTTCCAATTTTTATCAGCAAAAATTTCGTTGTATTTATTTAATTTCCAATTGAATATGATAGTTGTAAATATGTTTGATATATGCTAAAAGTATAAACTTTATTAATACATATACTCCCTTACGACTATTAAAAAATGAAGAAAACAGATACGGATAATATGAAATCCGTTGAACAGAGTATTCTCCCGGAACCAGAACTCGAAAGAGGCCTTCGTGCAGTAATACGGGATGGTATGGCGAGTCAGGCCATGGTCACTTTAACTGGAGGCCCTTTTCTCGTTGCTCTTATGCTGGCAATGGGGGCTTCTAATTTGGCAATTGGCTTAATGGCTGCAATTCCCCCTCTGGCGCATCTTGTTCAAATTCCTTCCCTCCTACTTATTGAAAAGGTTAGAAAGCGAAGGATGATAAGCGTGAGTGCATCTGTATTGAGCAGGATGTCCTGGCTCTTTATTGCATTGATCCCCCTTTTATTTCCAATGGAAATGGGACTGAAACTGATCTTTGTCGCAATAACATTCAATGCGGTTTTTTCGGCAGTATCAAACAGCAGCTGGAACTCATGGATGCGGGATCTCATACCGGAAGACCGTCTCGGATCATTTTACTCCAGACGAATGATGCTGGCCTCTATGCTGGGCATTCCCCTGAGTTTTGCGGCAGCGTTTTATTTGGATCAGTGGAAAATATCCTTCCCAAATCATGAGACATATGCATATTCCATTCTCTTTTCTCTAGGTTTTTTTGCGGGGATGCTCGGGGTGTACTTCATCTCAACCATACCCGAACCTCGAATGTTATATGTCCCGGGAAGACCGGGTTTTTTTAGTATGATGGCAAAGCCTTTTCAAGATGAAAACTTCAAGAATCTCTTGATGTTCATGGGATCATGGAGCTTTGCTGTAAATCTTGCAGCTCCTTTTTTTACGGTGTATATGCTGAAGAGACTTCATTTGGACATGTCATTTATCATCGGCCTTAGCATATTGAGTCAGGTGGTCAACGTAGGGTTCCTGAGAATCTGGGGGAGGTTTTCCGATCGGTTCAGCAATAAATCGATATTAGGTGTATGCGGACCTCTCTTTATTTTTTGCTTTCTTGCATGGACTTTCACTACTATGCCTGATACATACATATTAACACTGCCTTTATTGATTATGATACATATTCTCATAGGTATTTCAATAGCAGGCGTTGCCCTTGCATCCGGAAATATCAGCCTGAAATTAGCTCCCAAGGGGCAGGCAACGGCTTTTCTGGTGGCGAACAGTGTTGTCAATTCACTTGCTGCGGGCATAGCTCCCATTCTTGGCGGAAAGTTTGCTGACTTCTTTGCAGACAAGGAATTGGCATGGACACTCAAGTGGACAGGTCCTGATAAAGATTTGTCTATCCAGACCCTGAATTTACAACAATGGGATTTCTTTTTCTTCTTGGCATTCTTTGTAGGGTTGTACTCTTTGCATCGATTGACCATAGTGAAAGAAAAGGGGGAGGTCGAGGAAAAAATTATTGTTCGGTTACTCTTTTCAGAAGTGAGACGAAAGATGCTTGACCTATCGACTATCGGCGGGTTAAGGCAGATAGTCAATTTCCCCTTTGCAATAATGCGGCAATTCACAAGCCTATAAAGTACTGCAGAAGCCTTGAATACATTCAGGATTCATATGGGAATGAATAAAGACACTTCATGGGCGGATTGTACTTGGACTCTTTAAGAAGCAACAATCATTCTCAAACAAGGAGGAGCTCAAATCATATGAAGATAAAAGCATATGTCTCTAAATTGGTTGTATTTTTTTTGATTTTTTTTATCCCCTCACTCGTAATGCCTGAGGCAAAGCTCATCATAGGCAGGGTTGAAAAGGTCTGTGTGTCCCCTGGGAATATTGTATTTCGGGCAAAGATGGATACGGGCGCAAAGACTTCCTCGCTAGACTGCGATGCAATATCTGTTTTTGATAAAGACGGAGTAAAGTGGGTACGCTTTACCACCATCAATCACAAGGGAAAGAATGTGACATTAGAACGGAAGATCCATCGAATATCAAAGATAAAGCGTGGCTCCGGTATTATCCAAGAACGTATTGTGGTTATGCTGGACCTTTGTCTGGGAAATATAAAAAAAGAGACCGAGGTCAACTTGAATGATCGAGCCGATTTCATCTACAGGATGCTTGTAGGTCGAAGTTTTATGGGAGGGAGTATTATTGTGGATCCTTCTTTGAAATATACTACAGAGCCGGAATGCCGAAGGACGAAAGGCTGTGAATAATCGACACTTGTATATCCTCGCAATCGGTCTCTTCGTTGTGGGTTGTGGTATCTTTTGTTATAAGACACTGGTTATGAGGTTTCCTATTAGGCCTCAAGCCCAGACAGACAAGTGGGATGTGGAGGTGCGCATCTCTTTTGTCGCGCATAATAAACCTGTAAAAGTATCCCTGTTCATTCCTCGAACAACCGAACGGCATATCATTGTTGATGAAGGTCTCATATCCAGGGGATACGGCCTTACAACAAAGAAGACAGACGGGAATCGGCAGGCAGTCTGGTCTATCAGAAAGGCTAAAGGATTACAGATCCTCTATTATCGTGCAGTAGTGAGGCAAATGGGAGGAAAAGAGGCCCCTCCTTCCCAGCCACCAGAGTTCGAAGTTCCCTACTTTGAGGGTCCGTACATGTTGGCTGCAGAGTCTCTCGTCTTGGAGATTCAGTCAAGTTCTGCGGATGTAGAGACCATGGTGGCTGAATTGATAAAACGCATCAACTCCCCTCATGAAAGCGATAATGTCTCCCTTTTACTTGGGGAGAAACCCTCTTCACAGAAGAAGATGGAGGTGGCAAAGGAGGTACTGGCAAAGGCGGGGATATCGGCAAGGGTAGCACACGGGATTCAGTTACAGCAACTCCAGCGTGATGCTCCCCTCATCCACTGGCTCCAGGTCTATGAAAAGGATGCCTGGCAATCTTTTGATCCTGTTTCCGGAGCAAAGAATATTTCAGATGATTATCTACTGTGGTGGAGGGGACCATCACCTCTCGTTCAGGTCGGGAAAGGATCAAAACTCCAAACGAGAATATCGGTGAGCGCAGGTAAAGAAGCGGCCCTGGCCGGGGCTACGCTGCATTCGCAGAACAACAATTCTTTTTTCATAAGGTTTTCCCCCTTGAGTTTACCGATTGATGCTCAGGCGGTGTACCGTGTTCTTCTTGTGGTTCCTATCGGCGCCTTTCTTCTTGTCATATTACGCAACGTGATCGGATTCAAGACCTTCGGGACCTTTATGCCTGTTCTCATTGCATTAGCCTTCAGAGAAACACGGTTGATTTGGGGACTTTTAATGTTCATCATTATTGTAGGACTCGGGCTGAGTATTCGGTTTTATCTGGAACAACTGAAACTATTGCTTGTGCCTCGCTTAGCGGCTGTTCTCATTGTGGTGCTTCTCCTTATGACATGGCTCAGCATCATCACACACAATCTTGGACTCGAGCGCGGCCTTTCCGTGGCGTTGTTCCCCATGGTTATCATCACAATGACAATCGAGAGGATGTCCATTGTATGGGAAGAACGAGGTGCCGCCGAATCCCTTAGACAGGGAATCGGATCTCTGGTTGCTGCGGTCTTCGCCTATCTTGTGATGAATATCAACTATGTCGAGTATCTTGTCTTTATCTTTCCCGAATTGCTCCTTGTTCTGCTTTCGGGTGTTGTTCTGTTGGGCCGGTATTCCGGATACAGGTTATTAGAACTGCGTCGATTCCGGGCATTGACAACGGGTGATGAGTGATGTGGTCACAGGCAAGGAAATTAAAGGACATAGGAGTCCTGGGAATAAACAAACGAAATGCTGACTATACATTGAAATACAATCCCCGCTCATTATACCGTCTTGTGGACGACAAACTACTCACCAAGCAACTTGCGGAAAAGGCCGATATCGCTGTTCCCAAGTTATATGGAGTTGTTGAATTCCAAAGGCAGATAAAGGACGTGGCTGTATTGCTCAAACCATACCCTGAATTTACAGTGAAACCCGCATGTGGAAGCGGAGGAGACGGCATCATAGTTTTTACAGGGATTTCCAGGACCATGTATCGCAAGGTTAACGGTATGCTAATGACGATAGAGGGACTGAAGCATCACTTTTCAAATATTCTCAGCGGCATGTACAGTCTGGGCGGCCATCCGGACAAAGCGCTTATCGAATACCGTGTTCGTTTTGACCCGGTGTTTGAAGGGATATGTTTTCAGGGGGTACCCGATATCAGAATCATAGTCTTTCTCGGAGTGCCAGTCATGTCCATGGTGCGTTTGCCCACAAGGTTTTCCCATGGGAAAGCCAATCTTCATCAGGGTGCCATTGGAGTCGGCATTGATATCTCCACCGGAAAGACGCTCTCTGGCGTATGGAGAAATGAAATTATAGACGAGCACCCAGATACAGGCAACCCTGTTACGGGTCTGACAATACCCGGTTGGAAGCCTCTGCTGTACCTGGCTTCGAGATGTTATGAACTAACCGGTCTTGGATATCAGGGCGTGGATATCGTAATGGATGAAGAGTTGGGCCCTATGATTCTGGAGATCAATGCGCGCCCTGGCCTTAACATTCAGATTGCCAATGGTACAGGTTTGTTACACCGTCTGAAATTGATTGAAAAAAGCAAAATAAAATCGTCACCTTTTGAAGATCGAGTCGATTTTGCAATACGGAACTTTACAGCCTGAAATCAGGGAACATAGATGTCACACTTATCTATTGAATGGCAATCGAATTGTAATCCATGCAAGACTTGCATCTTCCTACCCCTATTCGTTTTTAACTCACACAGATATTCAACATGCACAGATTAAAGTTTCAAAGCCTCTTATTTATATATTCTTATTATACGAATAAAGAAGAACAACACCCCATATCAATACGAAATAATTTTTGCAAGGAGTAAAAATAATGTATAAAGTAAAAGAAGAGACAAGAGAAGCCGCAACGAACGGCCCAGAATCATCTCCTATGGATATGGATACAAGTGGTGCCATGTTCGGCTCTCATTCCATTCCTCTCTTTATTCACGCAGGAGGAATCGCCCTAAGCGTAAATAAACAAGGTGATAGTCTGTTGTACAAAAGAGAATCAGAGCATGAAACAATAGAAAGAGTGCTTCTCGCAGACAATGCGCAACTCATCATCAACCCCGTTGAACCGCTAAACAAACCGAAAGAAATCTCTCCCTTTCTTCATATTGGATTTAAGAAATCTCTTGTAGTAGCACCAAGGATTTCCAGGGTTGTTTTTATCTCTTTTCCCATAGAAGTCGGCGTATTCATCTCTAAAGGGAAGGATATCGAGAGCATCGATATATTTACACTTATGAAACAGAAATTTACCCTCTATGGTGATCCAAGGAATGGAATCATATGCAAGAGCTGGGAAAGTGATGTCCACTTTGTAATACCCTCACCTACCCCTCTTCATGAAGGGGTGTTGAGCCTCAAGGTTACCAACACTACTGACAAATGGCTCGAAGTGTCCCAGGCCGTTTTTAATGCATACGGAATGAAGATTTACTACAATAAAGGCTCGGTTTCAATGAAGGCGAGTATGAGGATCATGAGTAGTAGAATTGCGGAGACGGATTTTACGGATTCTCCCGTTATGGAAGAAATGGATAAGTCACTGGAATTGTATACTATACGAAAGCTCGTTGTCGCCACAACAAAATATGTGATGGAGGCAGGTATATGATACACAAAACTGTTTTATATAATGATGTCACGGTGTTTAATATTCTTGTAGCAGTATTCATTCTCGTCATAGCCTTTTCAACAGCAAAGGCTATGTCGGCTTATCTGAGGAGATCCCTTAAAGAAAAGGTAGCAAGAGAGCACCTGGATATCCTTTTAAAAGTGGTATCTTATACTATTATTATTCTTGCCGCCCTGTGGACATTGACACTACTCGGGCTGAATCTGTCCGGCTTATTGGTTGCAGGAGGTATTGCAGGTATCGTTCTAGGGTTTGCCAGTCAAAGTATAGTAGGCAACCTCATATCCGGTATTTTTCTCATAATCGAACGGCCGATTAGGATCGGAAATCAGGTGAGTGTGGAAGGCGTTTTGGGTTTCGTGGAAGACATAAAGATCATATCTACTGTTATTCGGACATATGATGGTCTGTATGTTCGCATACCGAATCAAAAGGTCTTTACATCGAGTATAACCAACTTTGTGGGAAATGTTGCCAGAAGGTTCGAATACATAGTGGGCATACGGTATAGCGATGATGCAGACAAGGCAATCGATATCATAAAAGGCCTTGTGGAGGATCATCCATTTGCATTGAAAAATCCATCTCCTCTCATTTTTGTTGATAATCTTGGAGATAATGCTGTCAATATTGCAGTAAAAGTATGGGCACCATCTTCCGACTGGTATGGTGTGAAGACAGAGCTTCTCTGGAAGATTAAGAAGTCTCTTGAACAAGAGGGGATAGAGATCGCGTTTCCACAACGAGTAATGTGGTTTGCAAATGAGCTTAATAAAAGAGAGGTTGTGAAAAATCCATCTGAAATGATTACGCAGGATTAAAATTTGCATTATAAATGATCATGAAACGGGAAATACTATGAAGGATGTTTTGGCCTTTATAATGGCCGGTGGAAGGGGAGAGAGACTCAGCCCATTGACCCGGGATCGGACAAAACCGGCGGTCCCTTTTGGCGGGATATATCGATTGATCGACTTTACGCTCAGTAATTGCATCAATTCCCAGATATACAAGATCGTCGTTCTGCCTCAATATAAATCACAGTCCCTTATTGAACATTTGGAAAGCGGTTGGAATATCTTTGGAAGAGAGATCGGAAATTTTCTAAGAATCATCCCTCCGCAACAGCGCACAGGCTCGGACTGGTACAGGGGTACGGCGGATTCTGTCCGACAGAATCTCTATCTTATTGAACGTCTTAACCCCATGTATATTCTTATACTCTCAGGGGACCATATCTACAAAATGGATTACCGCCTCTTTATTCGTTACCACGAGGAGAAAGAGGCCGATATTACCATCTCACTTAAGGAGGTCGATGTGGATCTTGCTCATCAGTTCGGCGTTACCGAAGTTGATGATGACTTTCAAATAACAGGTTTCCATGAAAAACCGACGGAGGACGTAAAAACCATACCGGGCGACCCAGGGAACATTCTGGCTTCTATGGGTATTTATCTCTTTAGGACGGAGACACTCGTTGATATCCTGAAGAAATCCGATGGGGATGATTTCGGCAGGAATATTATCCCCCATTTTCTAGGATGTAAACGAATCTATGCCTATCCATACGGAAAGTTCAATTGGATACAGGATTACATTACCTTAACTCTGGAAGGCGATGTTCGCAAATCTATTTTAACTTCCAGGACGCGCGACTCAGCATACTGGCGAGACGTGGGAACTCTCGATCAGTACTGGTATGCGAATATGGATCTGAAAGGTGTTGCCCCTTACTTCAATCTTTATGGCAGAAAATGGCCGATTCATACTTACCAGATACCGGTCCCACCCGCCAAATTCGTCTTTGCTACTGAGAGCGGGGATGAGTTTCGCGTAGGAAAGGCCCTGGATTCCATAGTGGCGCCTGGATGTATTGTCTGTGGTATAGTCCGAAACTCTGTCCTCTCTTACAATGTGCTGGTTCGAAGTTGGTCCACTGTGGATGAGTCCGTTATCCTGGATGATGTGGTTATTGGAAGATATTGCAAGATTAAAAAGGCCATTATCGATAAAGACAACATGATTCCTCCATATACGGAGATCGGCTGCAATCATGACAATGACAGTGAACACTTCAGAATAACACCCGGGGGAGTTGTGGTCGTTCCCAAGGGATACTTTAAAAATGAAAAGTAGGAATTTGCGTTTTATATAATCTTGGAGTGAAAGACCATATTATGAAAATATTTGTCAGCCATCTAAAAAAGCACATCTTCAGAGGGCTTGTCGCTATAATCCCCCTTGCTTTGACATACTTTGCCATAATGTTTCTTTATTCCACTATTGATCAGCGTATTGTTGGCATCATCCGTAATATATTTGGATTTAGTTTTCCAGGATTAGGAATCTTTTTACTGCTCATTTTACTTTATATTTTAGGCATTATTGTGAGCAACGTTGTCGGCAAACAGATATTTAAACTGCTCGAAAAGATTACCGACCGTATTCCACTCATCAGGACAACCTATAAAGTCGGACAACAACTTGGAGTGACCCTTTCCCTTCCTGAAAAAAACATCTTTAAAAAAGCTGTTTTAGTGGAGTATCTTAAGCCGGGTATCTGGACGGTCGGATTCATAACAGGGATAATTATCGACAGAAGTAGTAATAATGAAAAGCTATTCAAGGTCTTTGTGCCTACACCTCCGAATCCTACTTCTGGAACGATGGTCATTGTCAGGGAAGCCGAAACAAGAGATCCTGGGTGGAGTATTGAAGAGGCTTTATATGCTATTCTATCGGCTGGAATCATCGGTCCTGAGGAACTGAGATGATATCATTCTCGACATAATCTCTCCTAGTAAAAAGTCAAAGCTTCGCTCAATCGATAGAGAAAAAGGTCTGTACTTTTCAATGTATTGTAAGATATATTCAATATTCACTGTCTAATGGATAGAGGAGGAATTATGAAAAAAATTCAGGCATATGGATTGATCATGAAAAGGCTTTTGTGGTTGAAATTACTGATGATCATGAAGAAACCTTTGTCATTAAATCGAATATAGAAGGACGTGTTCGACTTTCCGGGGGGGGGAGGGCTCACTCTCGAGCAATATATGGACCTCGGGATGTGGCTTCTGAAAGCAAAGTGGGGAACCGACGTAAACATCAATTACATAAATACTACAATTGAGTCATACAGGCTGTTGTCAATACTGAAAAGATATTCATATTCGGCCAGGCGAAGCAAAGATTGAGTTAGAAAAAGAGCTAAAAAATCAAAGAATCTATCGTCTATGATTGTAGGAATTGAACCTGCCGATAAGATGACGGAGAAGCAAATAGCTGCCAAAGTAAACGATTTTTTTCTTCATTACAGGAAGCGAAGATGAAATCAACTTGTTGTATGAAAGAAGTTCGCTATTGTGAGCTTAGATATAAAAGTGATTTGCAAAAGACATGATATTTTCAAGTCAGGAGGAGTGCACAAAATGAAACCGGTCAGAACATTTATGATTTCACCCAGACTTCCGGAAAAATTGGAAGCTTTAAAGGATCTCACGTATAATCTCCGATGGTCCTGGAGCCATTCAGTAATTGAATTATTTCGAAGACTCGATAGTGAACTCTGGGAAAAGTCAAACCATAATCCTGTGTCTATGTTAGGTTTGGTGGATCAGACTGTCCTTGAATCTGCGGTAAATGATGAGGGTTTTATGAGCCATTTGAAAGGCGCATACAGCTATCATCAAAGTCGGTTAGATAGCGGATCATCTTGGTTTGCTCGAACCTGCAAAGATGACCCGGATATCCTTATTGCGTATTTTTCTGCTGAGTTTGGATTAACCGAATGCCTGTCAATATTTGCCGGAGGGCTGGGGGTTCTAGCCGGAGATTACCTTAAATCTGCAAGTAACCTCGGCATTCCCTTGGTCGGGATTGGGCTTCTCTATCAGCAGGGATACTTTCAGCAGCACCTCAATGAAGCCGGATGGCAACAGGAAGTGTACGGAGAAAATGACTTCTATAACTTACCGCTGCAATTGGTACGAATGGAGGAAGGAAAGCCTCTTACTATTGCGATCCCCTTTCCTGAAAGAGATGTTTTCGTACAGATATGGAAAGTACAGATAGGCAAGGTATCCCTTTTTTTGTTGGATTCTAATATCCCGGTGAATCGTCCTGATGATAGGAGTATCACATACCGTATTTACGGTGGGGATTCAGAAATGCGCATCAAACAGGAGATCGTTCTCGGCATTGGCGGCGTCAAGGCATTAGAGGCTTTACACTTACAACCCACTTTGTTTCATATGAATGAAGGACATTCTGCATTTTTATCCCTCGAATTGATCCGTTCGTTGATGAAGAAATGCCGTCTTGATTTTGCTGAAGCTCGCGAAGTAGCGAATGCTGCCCTGATCATGACTGTACATACACCTGTGTCAGCAGGGCATGATTATTTTTCTGATGAGCTCATGCATCGATACCTTTTCAAATATTCAAATGAATTGAGAATTACATGGCCTGAATTTATGGCACTGGGGAAGAGGAATCCTCAAGATCAGGCAGAACAGTTCTGCATGACATTACTTGCTCTCAGATTATCTCACTGCTGCAATGGGGTCAGCAAACTCCATGGAAAAGTCACCCAAAGGATGTTTAAAGATCTTTGGCCAGAAGTGCCGGAGAATGAGATTCCTATTGGACATATAACAAACGGTGTTCATTTTAGATCATGGATATCAATGGAAATGAATCTCCTTTATGACAGATACTTGGGGCCTCGCTGGCAGGAAGAGCCGGGAGATAAAGCCATATGGGAAAAGGCAAGAAAAATCCCCCGTGAAGAGCTGTGGCGAACTCATGAACGTAGGAGAGAACGTCTGGTGGCCTTTGTCAGACAAAGACTGCGCTGGCGATTGGAAAGATTAGGGGCATCAAGAACTGAAATTGAAATTGCAGATGAGGTATTGGATCCGAACGTATTAACTATTGGTTTTGCCCGTCGATTTGCAGCATATAAAAGAGCGACCTTAATCTTGAATGATCCAGAACGTTTATCTCGTATTCTCAACAATTCCAAATATCCGATCCAGATTATCTTTGCCGGCAAAGCTCACCCGAAAGATGATGAAGGAAAGAAGTTGATTCAGCAAATCATCAATCTGGCAAAAAGGGATGACTTCAGAAGAAGGATGGTGTTTATTGAAGACTACGATATGACCGTAGCCCGTTATCTGGTTCAGGGGACAGATCTATGGCTGAATACGCCACGTCGTCTTATGGAGGCAAGCGGGACCAGCGGAATGAAGGCTGCGGCAAACGGAGTATTGAATTTGAGCATTCTGGATGGATGGTGGGATGAGGCCTATGACCCATCCTTAGGATGGGCAATAATGCATCAGGAAATATACAATGATCCAGAATGTCAAGACAAGGAGGAAGCCGATGATATCTACGACATCCTTGAGAAAGAGATTACCCCAATGTTTTATAATCGAGGAGTTGACCGGCTTCCCAGACGATGGATTGACCGGATGAAAAATTCAATCGCCAATCTGTGCCATTTTTTTAATACAAACAGAATGATCTTAGAGTATACGGATAATATTTATTTGCCTGCTTCGAAAAGGTACAAGAAATTTATTGCCAATGATTTTTTAGATGTCAGGAAACTGGTAGCCTGGAGATCGAAAGTAAAAAACCACTGGTCACAAGTAAGGATAGAATCATTAAAAACAGAAAATATGACAAATATGATGATTCATGACGAAGTTCGAATTCAAGTAACCGTTCATCTCGGGAAATTGACCCCTGATGAAGTTGCTGTGGAGATCTATATAGGTCAAATTGATGCCAGGGATAAGATTATCTCTCCTGAGTTGACAAAGATGACCCCAGTTGAATCCCTTGGAGATGGAAGGTACTTATTTGAGGGGGCTTCGGCTCGGTGCAATAAGAGCGGGCAGCATGGATTTACAATAAGAGTCCTCCCTTATCATCCGAACATGTCCTCGAAATTTATTCCGGGATATATTATCTGGGCGCAAAATATATGATATCAGAGCTACTGATGGATGATTTCTAAATGACTATTTCAGATTCAAATACAGCTAAACAATCTTCCGATTTCAGGACACCTATGAGACTTCTCTAAAAAGCTTTTACCATTGCCTCCTGTATATCGCAATGAAGCGGAGGTTGAGATGGAAAATACCATAACCGACTACTCGCCTTCATACAATACGATGAGTGCACCACTTGTTGATTCGAAGGTGATCTTCTCTTTTGTATACCCCGTCTATTAGAAGAGAAAATATGCTGATGTCAGAGTCGCATGGCCGAAGATATCTACTTCGGCTATCCGGGTGAGCCGGTGAATATAATACCTGCAACTCTGAATTTTCAAGTTGAAACAGCCCTTTCCCAATTGAATCTCAGAGGGAAAGAGTATTTCATTGACCTTTCTCCGATGTTATGATATCCACATTGAGCTGCAAAAAAGGAGGGTAAATTTTACTATCATGAAGACTCCAATCTTGATTTCAGGTTTCAGATGCCACTGTGTTCTTTTTGAACCTGAAACTGGGCAGAAAAAAAACAATTATCAGTGAAGCAATGAAACGATCAATAAAACAGGTCCTGATTGGAACAGGGACTTTCTTCTGCCTCGTTCTTCTTCTGTTTTCAGGGACTGTCTTGTATTTTAAAACAGACCATGCACAGAACCTCTTGCAAAGGAAGATAAACGGACAAATTCCCGGTACGCTTTCATATGAGAAACTCCGTTTTTCACTGCTGAAAGGGGAATTGGAACTGAAGAATTTTCTACTTGAGGGCCCTTCATATGATAGATTGGCGGGTTTTGGCCGTCTCTTTATGAATGTATCCTGGACAAGGCTTTTAAAAGGAGACTTGACTGTAGAAAGATTGGTACTGGAGAGGCCCTGGGCAACCATTCGGCACAATGAAAAGGGAGAGATGAACCTGATAAGCGCATTTCCTTCCGTGAAGGCAGCTCAAGAGAAACCCGAGAGAGAACGGAAACCGCTAGTTCCTCTTAATATCATAATAGATTCTCTTCAACTTTTAGACGGTTCCATTACATATGAGAAGGATGATGAAGCTATAAAAGCCCTGATCCAGAATTTAGTCTTGACTGCTCAAGGGGACCTGTCAAAGCAGTCGGGAAACCTCACTGTTCAGACCATGAATGTGCGATTGGGTAGCCCAAAGATTCAAACGATGATCAATCAATTACAGATAAAAGCAACCTTCAATAAAGACTGTATTGATCCCTTCTTTGTTCAGATGAACACGGCCTCTTCCGAGCTTATGTTTTCGGGCTATATTAGTGATCTCTTCAGTAATCCTGTTGTGGACATTGAGATGAATACCTTGATCTCTCTTTCAGAGGTTAGACAGATGCTTTCCCTGGGGTCAATGATAACAGGACGGGTATCAATACATATGAATATGAAGGGTCAGGTGAGCAATCCCTATGCGACATGCCGCGTCACCTACGGGGGAGGAACCATTTTCCGGCGACAGGTTGACAGAATCGATCTGGATGTCTTTTTGAAAGACCGGCTTGTGATTCTCAAAAGCCTCAATGCAGATATAGCTTCAGGACATCTCGAGGTCAATGGGGAAGCGGATCTAAAAGATGCTTTTATGAACGGATTTCTTTCGCATCAAAGAGAGATTGAATCCATTTCCTACAGTCTGTTTCTCAACCAGGATGCGATGCGACTCGGGGAAATCCTGCCCGGTCTCGAAAATTTGAAGGGGATTGTCTCCTGTGATCTCTCTTTGGACGGACGTGGAATCTCTCCTGATAACCTCTCAGCAAAGCTCGAAATGCAACTCTTTGCAAAAGAGGTCAGGACAATTCATGATGCCTCTCCAATCGATATCCACCTGAAGAGTATTGCTTACTTGGATAAAGGGGTTGTGTCGATCAGACGTATTGACGTTGAAACAGACGCCATCAAGGTTCATGGAGAAGGTCTTTTTGACCTCACTTCATATGAGGTAAGGGCAACGCTTGTATCGGATCTGCCGAACCTTGCGGAAATCACATCCGCTTTTACAATGGAAGATATACAAGGGCAACTCGAACTGAGAGCCGATATCTCAGGTTCAATAAAAACCCCTATTATTGATTGTTTTTTACAGGGATATCAGCTCCGTTACGAAGGGGTAACAATTGGCGATATTCATCTCGATGCCGTACTTGATTCATCAGGAAGAGTTTCGGCCTCATTACTTGAACTTGAAAATCAAGACTCTGCGGTCAGGGGCGCTGGATGGATCCAGATGTTTACGGATTCTTTTAAACTTGCTCCTTCGATGCCGCTGAACTTCTCTTTTCTTTTTAACAACCTACAGGTTGTTCATTTCCTTGAAGACAGAATGATAAACGGCACAGCAGATGGACAGCTCAGACTTACAGGCAGTGTTACGGCTTTGGAAGCTGATCTCTCTTTAAGGGGGAAGGGGGTCAAAGTAGAGGCTGCTAGGATTGGTGATCTAGTCATTGATCTGAGGTTTTCTGGCGGGAAGCTCTTTCTTGACACACTCAAGCTTCATAATAGGAGTTCGTCTTTTCATGCATCAGGAACAGCACAGGTCATTGATCCTGAATCGATGACAGTATCGAAAGATCCTGCCTTTCACTTGGATCTCCAAGGAAAGAGAATTCTCCTGGAAGATTTTCTGGACCATATCAAAGGAAGGTTTTCTATAGATATCCACTGTAAGGGGACAGTAAAGGAACCGGTCGGAACGATCAATCTTCATGGGAAAAATATTGACCTGGGTGTGCAGAAACTCAGTGAGATCCGATTGAAATCCAGACTTGACAGACAAAAAGTTTGGTTTGCTCCGTTTGTGATCGACCTCGATCTGGAGGAACGGATTGAGGCCTCAGGGTGGATTTCCACTGAAGAGGCTTTTCAGATGACACTTATATCCGAGGGGTTCTCATTGCATAACATCGACTGGGTACGAGACCGGGATATAGGTGACGGTAAAATAGCGCTTCGAATTTCAGGGAAAGGCACATTTAACGACCCGGAAATTGAGGGCGAGATCAGCCTGAGTGAGATGATGGTTCAGGGAAAGGCCTTGGATAATTCATTGATTCGTCTTGATCTTCATGATCACCTGGCTCGTATTCAGGGGGGGGTGAACTTTGATTTTCAGGGATCATTTCACCTGAAGGAGAAGGGGTTTTCTCTTTCTCTCCTTCTTGATGAAACAGATCTTCATCCGTACCTTGAAATGGCAAACCTGCCACTTTTAACCGGGACCGCAACAGGAAGGGTCGATGCCACAGGAAACATGGAAGCAATGGATAGAGTCTCATTGCATGCTGATATGTCGAAGATGAAACTTTTTTTTAAGGGCAAAGAAATAATGCGTACTCAGGATTTCAATGTCTCAGTAAAAGAGGGGCAGTTCCATATCCCAGTGCTTCATGTCAGCCTTGCGGAAAAGGGATGGGTTGATGTCCAGGGGCAGGGGGAGTTGGACGGGCCGCTTTCCATCGGGATCAAAGGGCGAATCCCACTGGAAACAGCAAGGCCTTTTTTTGAGGATTTTCCTGATGTGATGGGAGATATCCTTCTGTTCGGCACTATAGAAGGAACCAGGGACAGCCCTCGTATTGAAGCTGAAGTTGATGTGAAAAATGTATCATTAATAATCCCTTACATACCACAGAGACTCAACGGTTTAAACGGAAGGATCCTCATCTCGCCGGAAGCCATAACCATCGATGGTCTCATGGGGAAGATAGATACGGGTCGTTTTGTACTCGAAGGAAGGGTAGATATGGACAAGTTCCAGCCGGTAAAAGTATATGTAAATCTCGATGCAAATGCTGTTCCTCTGGAACTTCCGGATATGCTTAAAGTATTGTTCAACACAGAGCTGAAGATTCATGGAGATCGGGAAAAATCGATGATGGAAGGAGAGTTGATTGTCCTTGAAGGAACATATTTCAAAGATGTGAAAATCAGCCTGATTTCATTGGTTCCACAGAAAAAGCGTGAAGAGCCGCTCCCGCCAAAGGAGATAATGTATCCCCTTCTCAGGAATATGGGGCTCAATATCTCCGTTAAACGTCGCAACCCTTTTCTTGTAGACAACAATTTAGCAATTCTTGAGATAACTCCCGATCTTCATATCTCAGGGAACATAGGCAACCCGGTCATGAGCGGTCGGGCAAATATCGACACGGGAACCATCAATTACCAGAAAAAAACATTTGTTGTAAAGAAGGGAGTGATCGACTTTATCAATCCATATAAAATAGAACCTGTCATAGACATAACAAGCGAGGTCCAAATAAGAAACTGGATGATCTTCCTGGAGATTTCCGGTACACCCGATGAGCTTGTATTGAAACTCACCTCTGATCCTGCGGAAGAAGATGAAGACATCCTCTCTCTTCTTTTGCTGGGAAAGACCGCACATGAGGTAATTGAAGGGGAGGGGGGGACTGCGAAAACTACGGAACAGTTGCTTGCGGAACTCATCGCATCAACATTTGGAGAGGATATAAAAAGAGCTGCGGGAATAGATATCCTGGAGGTGGAGACTCAGGACGAAGAGGGTGAAGAGGCTTCGGACCGTATCAAAGTCACAGTAGGCAAGAATCTTTCCAGAAGAATGACAGTGAAGTATGCTACGGAAACCAAGGACGGCGAGATCAGTCAGCGTGCCATTGCAGAGTATAAATTCCTTGAGAATATCTATATGAATGGCTTTCAGGACAGCAGAGGCATGTTTGGCGGAGTGCTCAGATTCAAAGTGGAATTTCGTTAAAGATGGATAATTTCTCTACAAGTCAAAAACGGGTATTCACAAGAGGACATGCAAAGAGGTTTCCGCTGAGCTTCATAGCAGGCTTCTTTCTCTTTGTTGCAGGATTTTTTGGTCTTGCAGTGGCTGGGGATGAAGGGGCTCTTGATTCCTCAAGTGGAATTCCAGTTATTTCCAATATTGTTGTTGATGTGAGAAATTTTTTCGGTAATAAACGGGAGTTGAATGATATGGCACGGAGCTTGATCCTTATGCGTGAGGGAGAAACGTACTGTGAAAGACGTCTGAAAGAGTCCATAGAGTCTTTGCAGACCTCCAAAAGGTTTCGCCAAATCACCGTTGATCTCTCAAAGGAAAAGGATGGGGTGGCCCTCATTTTTCATGTCAGTCCCCGCAGATTTATCAAAGACGTAAAGATCAGGGGACAATATCCATTCTTTAAACGCGAGATCCTCAATGCAATGACCATCTATCCTGGGAATATATTTATTGAGGAAGAATTTCAAGAGCAAGCCGCTTTGATAGAGACACTCCTGAAACGGCAGGGATTTCCATCTCCAACGGTGCGTGTGACATATAAGATAACCCCTGAAGACAAATTCTTCGTAGTATATGTGGACATTGAAAAAGGGCCGTACTCTCCTCTGAAACGACTCGAAATCACAGGCAATCGGGCATTTTCAGATATGACTCTCAAGTTAAAGATGAGCACATGGCGTTCGGCCTTTATGCCCGGAAGTTCCGGTCGCTTCATTGAAGAAAAACTGAAAAAAGATATAAAGAAACTCATCCGATATTACTGGAAAAAAGGATATCCGGATGTTCATATTGACTTTACTGTCCAAAAGGATGCCCGGGAAAGAGATGTCTCTATCCTGGTTGTTATTGATGAGGGTTCTCAGTATAATATCAAATTTGTCTCCAATGAAGAGTTCTGGGATATGACCCTCAGAAAGGACTTGATTCTTTTCAAAAAAGGAAACAGAGACAGACTGGGACTGAAGAAGACCGTGAGAAAGATTAAAGAGCGTTACAAAAAGGCCGGGTTTCTCCACACCAGTGTGAAGGTAGAGGAAGAGGCAACAAGGATTGTTGATGAAAAAACAATACGGCCATTCCGACTTATCATTGATGAAGGGCCCCGTTCCATTGTCCGTTCAATCGATATTGTCGGAAATACGGTCTTTGATGATGAAAAGATCAAAAGGCAGATGCTGACAAGGTTGCCCGGTATCTTTGAAAAAGGAATCTTCATTTCAGAGACATTTGAAGAAGACCTGATTGCCGTCAAGGGGCTTTATCTCAAATATGGATATATGAACATACAGGTGAAGGGAAATGTCGTATGGAGTCCAGACAAGAGCGGTGTGACCCTGTCTATTGTGATTGAAGAAGGTGTACAAACCCTTATCTCTTCAGTGGAGTTCAGAGGAACAACCGTACTTTCAACTGTGGAACTGTATGGTGTTATTCAGTTGAAAGAGGGGGAGCCTTTTCGAAAATATATGATCCGAAGTGATGAAAATGAGCTGTCTGCGTTGATTTCTGAGAAAGGATATCCTCATGTGGATGTGAAAGGAGAGTTTTCAATCAGCCAGGACAGGTCAAAAGCTGAATTGATATATACAATTGATGAAGGCCCGCATGTGATCATCGGGGGAATATACTATACGGGTAATTTAAGAACCAGGAAGAATATCCTAGAGAATGAGTTTGAGATCGAACCTGGAACCCCCTTTTCATTGGCACATATTGTTGAGGGGCAGAGAAACATACGAAACCTCGGCATTCTCAACTCGGTTCAGTTGAAAACAATCGGTTTGAAAGAGAAGAGGGAAAGGGTAGATATCTTCGTTGAAGTCGAAGAAAAAGAGCCGTATTATATGGAAGCGGGCGGTGGATATGAAAGCCAGAGGGGATTTTTTGTCGATGCAAGAACCGGAGACCATAATCTCTTCGGCAGGAACAAGGACGGCTGGCTTGAAGGGGAGTTGAGTCAGATCGGCTATCGGGCAGAAGCCGGGATAAAAGAACCGAGATTCTTGGGGTCGCGGATATCCGCCGCTTTCAGCCTCTTTTCAGAACGGACAGAAGAATTCAACCAGGATTTTGGGGCTATGACATACGGTTCGTCTTTGGGATTTACACGAAAATGGTTTCAACATATAATAACCGGGTTGAATTTCAGTCTGGAACGAAAGGAGCAATTCAACCTTGATTCAAAGAACGTTAAACCGGAAACGACCGAAAGAGAAAATGATCAATTCGATCCAAGGACAATCCAGGTAACGACGCCTTCCATTAATTTTGACACCAGGGACTCATTCGTTCGTCCCAAAAAGGGTATCTTCTCTTCCTTTTCCATTGATATCTCCAAGGGCATTGAAAACTCTCTCGATGATTTTTTGAAATACCGATTTGATATCAGGTCGTATGTCTCTCCTCTTTCCTGGGTGACCTTTGCGTTTTTGGGCAGAGCAGGGCATATTGATCCATACGGGTCTGAAGAAAATATTCCCGAAGATCAGCTCTTCTTCCTAGGCGGCACCCTTGATGTAAGAGGGTTTGAAGAAAATCTGCTTCGTTTTGACGCAGAAGGGGATCCCTTAGGAGGACGAACTGCAGTGGCAGGGAGCATAGAGGCAAGGATGGATATAAGCCACAACTTCGAACTGACGGCATTCTATGACATAGGATCTGTCAGCAACACACTTGATGAAACAGGCTCGGAACGATTTCGATCATCAGTGGGAGGTGGGCTACGTTATATCACTCCTATAGGCGCTATCGGTTTTCTTTACGGGACAAAACTCGATAGAGAAGAGAAAGAAGACTCGGGCAGACTCCATTTTTCATTGGGGTATACATTTTAGTAATGAATGCCAGGGTGCTGAATATGAAAATTATGAAGATGGAAAGAAAAGTATTATTCTTTTATAATGGAGCGGTAAAGCTCCATGTATCTGCCTGCAGATCGGTTCCACGAGAAATCCACCTTCATACTATTTGCCATGATCTGATTCCATGATTTTGGGTCCTGAAAGATCTCAACAGCCTGTCGTATGGCACCTAGCAAAGCAGTGGGTTCATAAAGGTCGAACTTGAATCCGTTCCCTTCGCCTCTTTCGGGATTGAAGGCGGTAATCGTGTCTTCAAGTCCCCCGGTTGCCCGCACAACAGGGATCGTTCCGTACTTCAGGGCATACATCTGTGTAAGCCCACAGGGTTCATAGCGTGAGGGAATCAGAAAAATGTCCGCTCCTGCTATGATACGATGGGCAAGGGGCTCATTGAAGCCGATAAAAAGAGCTATACGGCTTGGAGCACGTTTTTTCATATTCAGAATCTCTTGTTGAATATGTTTGTCCTTCGAGGCGAGCACAACCAGACTCACGTCCAATCTGAGAATGTCCTCCAGGATGCTCACCAAA
Source organism: Thermodesulfobacteriota bacterium (assembly GCA_034189035.1). Taxonomy (GTDB): domain Bacteria; phylum Desulfobacterota; class UBA8473; order UBA8473; family UBA8473; genus JAUXFK01. The sequence goes on along the minus strand of JAXHVA010000036.1, from coordinate 20,874 downwards.
AGGTCGAGTCCTTTCTGAGCATCGAGCCTGGAGACGACCCCAAGCAAAGGCCTCTTCATGAAAGCAGGATCCAGACTCAGCTCCTGGAAAAGGCTCTCCTTGCAACTCTGTTTCCCCTCCATTTTTTTTGAATCATAGTTCATGTGGATATGGGGATCACTCGCCGGATCCCAGTGTTTATAGTCAGTTCCGTTAAGAATTCCAAAAAGAGATGTTCTGCGTTTAGAGAGAATCCCTTCCATTCCCATGCCAAATTCGGGAGTCTGGATTTCCTCTGCGTACTTTTCGCTGACCGTCGTAACAGCATCGGCATATACGATCCCGGCCTTGAGTAAGCTGATTTTGCCCCAGTATTCAATCCCTTCAAGGTGAAAGAATTCGTCTGGACGAAGACCTGTCATCGGGAGTCGATCTGCTGGAAAGAGACCCTGATATCCGATGTTGTGAATTGTAAAGACAGTGGAAGTGTCGGAAAACGAAGTAGAACTATGAAAAGGCCCTTTTAACAAGGCCGGAATAAGACCCGTCTGCCAATCATGGCAGTGTACGATGTCAGGTTTAAAATCGAGGGTTTCCGCAATACGAAGCGCCCCATATGCAAAATAGGTAAAGCGCTCAAGGTTATCGTAATAATCACCTTCAGTGCTGCCATAGAGATTGGGGCGGTCATAGAGGTCTTCCCGCTCAATCAGATATACAGGCACCTCCTCTTCGGATTTGGTTTCCATGACCCTTGAAATGAGTTTTTCCGCACCCAGGGGGATCTCGAGATCATCGATCAAGGGATGTACATAGAAATTCCTGTTTTTGACGATACGATAGAACGGCAGTACCATGCGTATATTCATGCCCAGTTTTTTCAATGCTGCAGGTAAGCTACCCGACACATCGGCAAGCCCACCGGTCTTGGCAAAGGGAACTGCTTCCGGTGATATAAAAAGGATCCTCAAATTCTTTTCCGACATTAATACTCCTTATATGTCTTGCTCTCATAGGGTTCTATGAATTGTCTTTTTCTACTGCCTCAAGAAGCTGGGAATATACACTTGGAATACTGTAGAGTACACGGTTCCATGAGGGGATGAGTGTACTCTTATGGGGTCCTTTAACCTGTTCCCATGCGGTCCATAAGAAGCCGCGGAAGTGCTTCGCCGTTAGCTCTTCCTGGTACCGGTCAAAAACCAGATTGTTCACCTCTGCATCGTCGCTATAGTTTTTTATAAATTTCAGAGCATTTATATAGTAACTGTGAAGAATCATATCCACAATAGAATCATCCAACCGAAAGCCATGAGATCGAATATAGTTCAAGTAGAACTTAGCAATGTCTATTACCATCCTATGGAGCCCTTTGTTTTCATTATCAGTGGAGATATCCTGATGCTTGTGCTCATAGTTTTTGACCAGATCGATCTGGGCGATCTTTTGTTTCATGACCCTCTGGTATACTTCGGAGAGGGTGCTCACCTCCAGCCCCCAATCATATGCGATATTTATCCCTCGAGCCAATCGGGTCATAAAGCTGAATTCCCCTGCCAGTGGATAGTTAAAAGTACGATGATAGGTAAAAAATTGGCTCAGTTGCTCCAATCCCCTTTCATGCATGATCCTGCTCATAACATCAACAAAGGGCGTTACAAAGAGTCTCGTGACTCTCCCCTTCATGGCCCGTTCTAAAGGAGATATCCGGGCATAGTATCCCTTACAGAATTCAAAATCATTGTTTGGGTTCACAGTGGGCTCTATGAGACGTCCTAAAAGGATCCGATCATAGGTAACGATATCGCAGTCGTGCAATGCTATAACATCACAGTCTTCTTTTGCAAAGAGATATCCCAGGGCAATCCAGACCGACTGGCCCTTCCCCTGAATTCCGGTCGGGATATCCCTCTTTTCGATCTCCTGCAATACGCTCTGTATACGCGGGCCTTCCACCCATATCACTTTAAGATCGCGATTGTGCGTTCGGAGTCTTCCAAAATATTCTTTGGCCTCCCGAAATTGTGTCTCTTCAGTTGCACCGCCCAGTGCCACAACAACTCTGTGGAGATACTGAACCTCCTGAATATTGTCTATGATTCGATTGAGTACCTGGGGGTTCTCTATCTCAGAGAATAAAGATGGAAGTAATAGACTAATACACAGATGGCGTGAGTACTCTTCGAGTTTCTTTTCAAGATTTATAAGGTATTCCTCATGATCAAAGGCTTCGTAAAGAGAATGGAGGGTTGTAATCATTCCCTCCTGATGAAAGTCTGTCATATGATCTCCTCCTTTCTGTACTTATTTTATCGATTTTTTTACTCAACGTCAGGCCGGACGAACAGATGCTTGCCGGATCAGCACCAGTCTCACATCCATCATGTTGGTTTTGGTTAGTCACGTTCTCAAAAAGTTTCCTGTCGGATCCCCCACGGCACTGGCTGCATCCGTAGGTCCGTTATTTCCATCTGTTCCCCCCACTGAGGATAACCATCTTGGGGGAGAGTTCCGACAAGTCCAGGGCGGCTACAAGACAGAATTCCAGATTCCTGTCCCCAGAACCTTTCCCTGAATGGCCACACTGATTTCATCCCCTGAAATGATACAGACAGGAATCTCAATGGGGCGACCTGTCTTCAGTATCTCCTTTGCAATGGCACTGTGGATCCTGATCACTTCCCTGGTTTCTCCTTCAAGCATGGAAGAGAAGATAAGGGTTTTGTAGCTCAGCACTTCAGCCTTGTCCCTTTCCACCTCCAGTGCCAGTATACTACTGCCCACGATAATATTGAAGACATGCTCAAATATGGGATCATCCTTCTTGGGCATTTCGTGCATTTGGTCCTGAACGCTCATGGTAAAATGCTTTCGAATCTCCAGGGGAGGATCTTTAAGGTCATATTTCTTGAAAATCATCGAGACGTCCTTTTATGTAAAGGTGTCAGGGACAAAAGACCCGGATGCGATCACGTTCATCCTGTATCCCACTATATCGGAAAGCGTCAGGTTGACAATGGTCTCAGGGAATGCCACTATCGCTATCTTCCCGCCTTTGCATGACAATATGTGCTTCCTTGCTGCATTGATCTCGTCAATACTTGCTCCAAAGGCAAGGAGGCTGCGGGTAATGGCCTGCTTCTCAGTGAGTGTGATATTGCCCGGTAGGCTGAAGGAGAAGCGTCTACCAACCGCCGGATATGAGAGAGAAGACCATATTCATTTTATCAAAACTCCTTCAAGTAAGTTGAGCTATTCTTTCTTACTGTGAGGCTGTAGCTTAACCGGACAGGTCGAAATATTGCAGCCGGGGGTGGAAAATGTGCAGTATGTGATTTGGTTGTATGTCGATCATTTTACAGCCACTTCTTTCTCTTGAAATAGATTACCATGAGTATCCCTACTATGATCATCACCGCCCATGTCACCGGATAAGCCCAATGCAATTCAAGCTCCGGCATGAACTTAAAATTCATCCCGTAGATACCCGCTATAAAGGTCAAAGGGATGAATATGGTAGCTATAAGGGTTAAAACCTTCATGACTTCATTCATCTTGTTGCTGACGCTGGAGAGATAAACATCCAACATCCCGGAAATCATATCCCTGAATGTTTCTATTGTATCTATGACCTGGATTGTATGATCATAGACGTCTCTGAGAAATACCCTGGTCGATTCTTCGACCAAAGATGACTCACCCCGTTCCAGACCGCTGAGAACCTCTCTCAAAGGCCATACGGATTTTCGAAGAAATATCATTTCCCTTTTTAAATGGTGGATAACCTGTAGAGTTTCAGGAGTGGGATTGCTTATCAATTCATCCTCCAGAGACTCTATCCTTTCACCAATGCTCTCAAGGATGATGAAATAGTGATCAACAATGGCGTCAGTCAGGGCATATGCGAGATAATCCGTGCCCATTTTCCTTATCCGGCCTTTCCCCTTTCTGATTCTCTCCCTTATGGGATCGAAAACGTTTCTCGGACTCTCCTGAAATGAAATGACAAAATCCGAACCAAAGACTATTCCTATTTGTTCCTCTTCTATTTCCTTCGCATTTCCGCGAAGAGAGAGCATCTTTATAACCAGGAAGACGTACTCTTCAAAATCTTCTATTTTTGGACGTTGCCCTGTATGGACAATGTCTTCCAGGACAAGGGGATGGATCCCAAAGTGCCCCCCTATCTTTTCCACAATTTCAGTCTGATGAACGCCGTCTATGTTAATCCATGTAACAGCAGGCTTGTCTTTAAAGGAGGAGCATTCCTCAATCGTTTCTACTTGTTGCTCGTGCACTCTTGTCTGATCATAGTTCATGACAGTGATCCTTGCCTTATCCGTTTTCTTCTCCCCAATATGAACAAGAGTCCCCGGGGAGAGACCGGCTTGTTTTACCCTTTTCTTAAAGAAATAAGACATTATGCATCACCTTCGTTGTCTATTATAGATTGATGAAAAACTCTTTCTCGATTTTTCTCCTTATGCCCTTTTTCGCTTCTCTTCCCACGGCAAATTGGGTGACGAATATTCATCAGATCCTCAATATATTAAGTCAAGCAGGATACAGGCGCTTAACTCCACATTGCTCTCAAGATTTATCGGATGAAGAGGATTTGATTGACTTGACCCACTCGTCAAGCTGTTTCGCTGCAATCTCTCGACCTCCAATACCAAAAGCTATTGCTATTGCAATTGCTATTGCTCCCAGCACCAACCCAAAAGCCAGAACAATAATCTCATTTGCAACACCCATCTGTCTGAGTGCTATAGCACTAGCCACTACTATAATAGAGATCCGTGCGCTGAGCGCTATAAGATTAGCCTGGGTTTTAACGCTGGCCTGTATTGCATTAGAGGCAAACCTCGCCAAATAGAGGCCTATAACAAAGATAGCGAGTCCAAAAAGAACATGCCCAGTAAAAACAAGGAGCTGGACTAAAAGATCAGCAAACTCATTGAATCCAATCAGGTCGGATCCTTCAATAGCAGCAAATAGCATAATTACTACTAAAACGATCTTTCCTACGACTGCCGAGAGTGTGAGTTGTCCCTCAGCAGGTTCTTTACCAATGCCGATCCGTGCTAAAAGTGTATTGAAGCCAATGCCTGTGAGCACATCTGTAATCAAACGTGCCACAACCCTTCCCACGAAAAAGGCAATTGCCACCAGCATACAAGCAGCAAAGATGACGGGAAACGACCCTAAAATTACAGCTAGAACATCACTGGCGGGCGTGGTTAGTGCTTCCAACTCCAGGGCATTTAAGGCAGCAATTATAACAGGGATGAGAATCATCACATAAACAATAAGACCTATGACACCAGAGAGTCCCTGCGCCCCCAGAGCCGGAGCAAGCCCTATCTTTTCACTCAGGCTTTCTGTACCAATTGCAGATAAGAAATTTGCCACAATTCGCTGCATGATACGTGCAATAAGCCAACCTAAAGCTACGATCAAGACAGCACTCAATATATTGGGCAGAAAGTTGAGGATGACATCAAGCATCCCCCGCACTGGTTCTAGAAGCCCTTCCAAAGCCAGAGTGCTCAACACTGCTGGTAAGAAAAGCAAAAAGACCAACCAGTAAGTGGCCTCGGAGAAGGTCTTTGTCAGAGGAATACGTTTATCTTCCTCTATCCCGGCTCGGTTTCCAAGCCGTTCATCGATCTTGGCTGCATCGAGGATCCGCATGAGAATACGCTTAAAGAGACTGGCCATAAGCCATGCAACAAACAATAATATCCCGGCTGCGAATAACCTCGGAGCAAAAGCAAATATCTGGGTCAAGAGCTGATTCAATGGTTCGGTAGTAACAGTGAAATTCATGAATTGCAGGAAAGTAATCACCACGAAGATCATAATGACATAGAACACACTTCGCGCGATCCACTCCTCTGTATTGACCTTTTCTCCTTTTTTCTCACCCATAACTAACTGAGTCATTCGCTCGTCCAAAGTGGTGCGTCGAAGGACTGCACGCACAAGGGCGGCTATAACAAAAGCCACCAAACATCCTATAATTAGGATAGCCAACGCCCCTATAAAAGTGGGTATATTGGTTTTTAATAACTGAAGCACCTGATTCCATAATGGTTCCATTTTCTTGTCTCCTTTCTGATAAAATGGATCTTCTATTAAATAGGGCAATTCGAGCGCCTTAGCACCTGCCTCTGCATCACCAGTCTTATACTTTAATTAAAGGTATACTAAAATTAAGATGAATTACCCTTGAAAAATGAGAAAAGTAATATAAGTTCCATACAAAAAGATGAAGAGAATCCCTTCCCATCTGTCCAATGAATGCTTATTGCCTGTGAACATATAAGCGAACAAAAGAACACTGGCAAGTACGACCACACCTATGTCCACATTACTCTTTGATTGAAAAGGCAGAGGCCGTATGGTGGAACTGATGCCCAGGACAAAGAAGATGTTGAAGATGTTTGAACCGACGACATTGCCAACGGCTATTTCGACATTTTTCTTGGATGCAGCGACAGCCGATGTCGCCAGTTCAGGAAGTGAAGTGCCCACGGCAACGATGGTCAGACCAACAAGAGACTGGCTCATGCCGAATTGCAGCGCAAGACGGACAGCACCGTCGACAATCCATTTCCCTCCTAATCCAAGCCCCGTTAGCCCCAGCATTACGAAAAATAAGGATTTGACGAGACCGTACTGTTTTACAGGCATATGATCTTCCATACCCTCGATCTTTTGTGCGATGCCGAATGTATAATAGATGAAGATAATGAAAAATGAAATGAAGACCAGACCATCTGTCCTTGTTAATACAGAAAAGTCGGTTTTGTCAATCAGCCTGTCGTTCGCAAGAACACCCAGCAGAAGGGCGGCCAGGAGGCTGAAAGGGATCTCTTTCCATACTGTTCCCTTGGAAACCGTTAGTGGACATATAATGGAAGATGCACCCAGGATAAGGAGAATATTGGCAATATTACTCCCCAAAATATTCCCTATTGCGATGTCAGTGTTTCCCTTAAGACTGGAGACGATGTTGACGAATAATTCAGGACTGGATGTTCCAAAGGCCACAACCGTCAATCCGATAACAAGGTCTGAGACGTTGAATCGTCTCGCAATTGAAGAGGCCCCATCCACAAGAGAGCCCGCTCCTTTGATGAGGATCACGAACCCAGCTACGAAAAGGATGTATGTTAAAACAGTTGACATGTTGCAAACCTCCTTTTACAAGCCCCTCTTGTTGTCTTATATGAAAAAATTCATCAGAGATATGTGATCTTAACTAGAGGCAGAATTTTCTCAACATCTTCGAAATGGCAGAGCTCGGACCCTGGTGTCTGCGCTGTGGCCGTTCCTGCCGCACATGCGAGACGAACGCAATCACTCAGACTTTTCCCCTGAGAATGGGCCAAAATAAATCCTGCCACTGCGGAATCACCTGCGCCAACTGTGCTTTCTAGATCAACAGGGGGAGCTACAGCTTTGATTTTCTCCTTCCGATTTGAAAGGATCAGCCCTTCCTTTCCCCTGGATACGAGCACATAGGGAATCCCTCTCTCGTGAACATCTTCGCAAGCGATGATGATATCGCCTTCTTCATGTAAATCCTTTCCTATCAGTCGTGAGAGTTCAAACTGATTTGGCTTGATACAAGTGGGCTCATAGTCAATGGATTCCTGGAGCGCCTTCCCATCGGCATCCAGCAGAACGAAAGCATCCTTTTTTCTTCCGGCCAGAATAAGTTGACCATACAGGTTGGGAGAGACCCCCTTGGGGAAACTGCCGCTCAAAACAAGGTAATCCATTGTCGGGGTCTGTAGAACATGTTGATACAATTGTCCGATCTCAGTTGCATTCACCTCAGGACCGGTCGCGCTGATAACGAACTGTCGCCCCGTGGACTTCTCCTTGAGAATGATATTTGTCCGTGTTTCATTAGAAATTCTGGTGAAGTCTGTCATGACTCCGACATTGATAAGCAATCCCTCCAATTGCAGCCCGTCATAACCGCCCACAAGGCCCATGGCCACACTCTTGCCTTGTAATTCCCTGATTACTCTGGATACATCGATGCCTTTGCCTGCCGCATAACATGTCTCATCAATGACACGAGTAGTGTCTTCTTCCGTAAGACGGTCAACCACGATCGCTCGATCAAGGGCAGGGTTCAATGTTACTGTATAGATCATTTTTCATTCCCTTTTATTCAGAATCACTTGATGTGAGCTGTTCATAACTCTTTGAGAGCTTTTAAGTAGAACCTTTCCATATACTCCTTTACCATTCTTCTGGCGGAAAAAAACGGAGCCGCGCCCTTTATGGACTCCTTCATAATACCGACCCACTCATGAGGCACGCCGTTGCCTGAGACTCTATAATACAGGGGTATGACTTTTTCCTCCAGGATATTGTAAATAGCCTCGGCATCCTGTTTGCCTCTCTCTTCTTTGTTTGTAGCTCCTTGAAAAGCCCAGCCGTTTCTCCCATTGAATCCTTCGAGCCACCAGCCGTCCAAAATACTGAGATGGGGAACTCCGCTGATGGCTGCCTTCATGCCGCTGGTTCCACTGGCCTCCATAGGCGGTATGGGGTTGTTTAGCCAGAGGTCTACTCCATGAACCATGTACTGAGCAGTCTGTTCTCCGTAATCTTCAAGGAAAGCGATCCTTCCTCCCATTTCAGGATCCCTGGCGGCATTGTATATCCTTTGGAGAATTCTTTTGCCCGGGTCATCAGCCGGATGGGCTTTTCCGGTAAATATGAGTTGTATTGGTCTCCAGCGGTTATTGAGGAGGTTCTTGAGCCTCGTCGTATCATTGAAGATCAGATCAGCTCTCTTATATGTTGCAAAACGACGTGCAAAACCGATTGTGAGTATGGAAGGATCAAGGAGGGTTCCTCCGGCTAAAATGGTGGAAGGACCGCCCCTCTCCTCTGCCCAGCGCCAGCGCGCCCTTTCCCTAATCACATCGATCAATTTAATCTTCAGCCAGTAATGGGTCTTCCACAGCTCTTCATCAGGGATTTCATCGATACGATGCCATAAGTTAGGATCGTCATGTCTCTCTAACCAGTCAGGACCCAGATACTTGTTGAAAAGGATCTCCATCTTTGGTTCAACCCATGTGGGGATATGAACTCCGTTGGAGATTTGCTCAATGGGAACCTCATCTTCATGCAGTTCAGGCCAGATATTCCGCCACATTTTTCGAGCGACCTCTCCATGTTTTGCGCTGACTCCGTTTTTATACCAGGAAGCTCTCAGGGCAAAAGCAGTCATGTTGAACCCCGCATCCGGGGATTCAGGGTGGATTCCAAGTTGAAAAAAGGTTTCACGATCAATTCCAAGAGAGGGCCAGTATGAAGAAAAATATTTTTCCATAAGATGAAAGGGAAAGACATCGTGTCCTGCGGGTACAGGAGTATGGGTCGTGAACACGGAAGTACGCCTCACCTGATCGAATGCTTCGTTAAAGCTCATCCCTTCCTGAATCCTGTCTCTGATCCTTTCCAGAAGAGCAAAGGCAGCGTGTCCTTCATTGAGATGGACGACAAAATTCTTTATCCCAAGGGTTTCCAGGACTTCCGAGCCGCCAATCCCAAGAATCATTTCCTGCCGGAGTCGCTGTTCCATATCACCCGTATACAGACGGGCCGATATCTCACGATTCCAGGGGTCGTTTATCTCGATGTCCGTATCCATCAGGTAGAGTGAAATAAGCCCTACGTCGACTTTCCATACAGCCACATGAATGGGAGGTTCAATTAAAGGTGCCTTTACGATCAGTTGCCCGCCGTCAGTGTCGAGCACCCGAGATATGGAGGCCGCCTCACGGTCTAGGCTCTGATCTATGCTTTCCTGCCATCCATCTTCACGAATACGCTGACGTACATATCCTTTAGGATACATAAAGCCTATAGCCACTAGAGGGACTCTCAAGTCGCTGCACTCTTTGATAAAATCACCGGCTAAAAACCCCAGCCCCCCCGCATAGAAGGGCAGGGAATGGTGGAGTCCGTACTCCGCTGAAAAATAAGCGATGCAATGAATATCCGGATCAATGGATGCATCCACAATACAACATCGCCCTTTTTCAGTTTCTATCCTGAATTTATTAAACGTCTGATCGTAACACCGCAAATAATTGGGGTCTCGAGCCGCAGATTCCAGTATCTCGCGCGGGATATCCTTAAGCATCTTCACTGGATTGTGACGGCTGTCCTTCCATCCCTGTCTGTCGAGCATTTTGAACACCATTCTTGTCGCAGGAGGCCAGCTCCACCATAGGCTGGAAGCCATCTCTCCCAGGCCGGATAATCTTTGGGGCAGATTGGGAAATATATTTTGCCTTATTTCTACCATGATTTTTCCCCTTTCATAGATCCATTCTTTTCAAGTGCTGAGCCGTTGCTTTTTTTATAAAGCTGGCCGGCCACAGAGTCGATTGCTTTTTTCACCGATTCCTGATCTCCCAAGTAATAGTGCCTCACGGCTTTGAGATCCGAGTCCAACTCATAGACCAGCGGTATACCTGTCGGTATGTTGAGATGAGGGATATCTTCATCGGAGACATCATCCAGGTATTTTACCAGAGCTCGGAGACTGTTGCCATGAGCCACGATAATCACTTTCTTTCCCTTTTTCATTTGAGGAAGGATAACATAATGCCAGTAAGGCAGGACGCGTTGAAGGGTCTCTTTCAGGGATTCCGCTTTGGGAAATTCATCTTCTTTCAGTTCTCTATAGCGCGGGTCTTTTTTCAGACGGATTATATCGGACTCCGTCAGGGCGGGAGGCGGCGTGTCATACCCCCGCCGCCATTTTTCCACCTGATCCATCCCGAATTTTTCAGCTGTATCTTTCTTATTGAGTCCCTGGAGAATACCGTAATGCCGTTCATTGAGGCGCCATGATCCGTAGACGGGTATCCACATAACATCAAGCTCATCCAACACGATCCATAGAGTCCTGATAGCTCTTCTGAGCACCGACGTATAGGCCGCATCGAACGTATATCCCTCTGAATGAATGAGTTTTCCTGCATTATGTGCTTCCTGAATGCCCTTTTTTGAAAGATCGACATCTACCCATCCTGCGAATCTGTTCTCGAGATTCCATATGCTCTCGCCATGTCGAAGTAAGACCAAATTTCGTGTCTTTGTATTCTGCTTATTCTTCATGATGAAATCTCAATGCGTCTTCCATGCTCATATCCTTAAGTATGAAGGCATAGACAAGATTATATATTCGAACGGCTTCCTCAGGGATTATTTCATTTTCCTTGTTGTGATATATGTTCGGCCAATTCCAACAGACGTTTTGAATACCCGAATTCATTATCGTACCAGACAAGTGCTTTAACGACCCTGTTGAGCAGAACACGCGTGGAAACGCTATCAACGATGCCTGAATGAGGGTTGCCGACAATGTCGGCCGAAACGATTTCGTCATCAGTATAATCCAAAATGCCTTTCATGCACCCTTGCGCAGCATCTTTAAAGGCATTATTCACAGATTCAATGGAAACATCCTTTTTCAGATGTGCAACAATGTCCGTTATCGCCCCGTCCGGGATGGGGGCTCTCACAGCGATTGCATCCATCTTGCCTTTGAGCTCCGGAATGACCTTAACCGTTGCCTTGGCAGCCCCTGTTGAAGTAGGGATCAAAGAAACAGCCGCGGCACGTCCTCTTCGAAACTTACGGGCGGCTCGATCAACAAGCGCCTGGCTCGCTGTATACGCATGGACAGTGGTGGCCATGACATACTCAACACCGAATCTGTCATTGAGGACCTTTACCGCAGGAGCTAAAGAGTTTGTGGTGCATGAAGCATTTGAAATGATATGATGCGCATCGGAACTAAATATATCGTGATTGACGCCCATGACTATAGTGGCGTCAGCGCTTTCTGAAGGAGCGCTGATAATCACCCGAGATGCTCCGGCGTTCAAATGTCTTGCTGCTTCTTCCCGTCTCCTGAAAAGGCCTGTGCATTCCAGAACAATATCCACGTTATTAGATTTCCAGGGGAGTTTTTCAGGGTCCTTTTCATTGAACATGAGAATCCTGTGAGATCCGATCACAAGGTTGTCTGAATTCGTTTCAAATGAAAAAGGATTCCTTCTATGCACGGAATCGTATTTCAAAAGATACGTGAGTTGATCCATGGGCGTCAGGTCGTTGACTGCGACGATTCGGACATTCTCAGAGGATTCCGTCAGAAAATGTCTCAAGACCAGACGACCGATACGGCCCAGTCCGTTGATTGCTACTCTCTTCATCATCTTTTCTCCTATAAACAGAATGGCTGTTTAAGCGGTAAAGGCCATGCGAATCCTAACAATGCCAATTTTGGGCTCAAAGCTCACCAATATCCTGATGAGACTACATCATATGAAACATAAAGAGAAGCCTCGAGTCACTGGACATCAATATGTTCAATACAAGAACCTTCGTCGTCTTCTCTTATGAAACATTGACGACGTTGTTTTGCGTTCCGAAACAGTTGACACTCACATCCCTGTTCAGGGGATCTTCGTGCCATTCGCCGTCAACGAGAAACTTGTACTCATATCGTCCGGGTTCAAGCATCACTGTTTTTTCCCATATCCCATCCGGATCCGTCTTCATAGCGTGTTTTTTCGGATTCCATTTGTTGAAATCCCCCATGAGAATGACTTTTCTTGCACCGTGCGATTCGAATGTAAATGTGATTTTCCTCTTTTTCTCTTTAACTCCCAGTTTTTTTGTCATAATTGCCCTCCTTTTCAACAATTTCCGTCCTGAGCCTTGGCAGGCTGCCAGGATAGTTTTTCTGAACAAAATCAATGAGTTTTTCCCTGACTTCGCAGCGCAGACCCCATGCATTGGAGGCATCTGAAGCGCTCATCAGAGCGCGAAGCTCAACGGTTCGCTCTGTTGCATTGGTTACATGGAGTACACTTACTCGCCTGTCCCACAATGTCGAACCCTCAAGAATTCGACCCAATTCCTCACGTATGGACTCTATGGGCACAGTGTAATCCACATATAAAAAGACCGTGCCCAGTATTTCAGCCGAGGTCCGTGTCCAGTTCTGAAACGGTTTCTCGATAAAGTAGGTTATAGGCAAGACGAGGCGTCGTTGGTCCCAGATTTTCACAACCACATAGGTCAGGGTAATCTCTTCGATTCGCCCCCATTCATTTTCGACAATGACCACATCGTCAATGCGTATGGGCTGGGTAACTGCAATCTGCAAACCGGCAAGGAGCGTGGCAATGGAGCGCTGAGCTGCGAATCCAACAATGATCCCGATGATCCCGGCAGATGCTAGGATACTCGTTCCGAATTGGCTGAGTTTGTCAAACGTGGTGAGAATAATGGCGAGTGTGAGAATGCCGATTACAATAACTGCCGCTCTTTTAAAAAACTGTATCTGGGTGTGAATTCTCCTCGCCTCGAGATTATCGCTGACATCGACCCTGTATTGGCTCAATATAAGGTCTTCTAAAACAAATGTGATCTTGATGAGAAGCCATGCTATGGAGACAATCATAGCAAGGCTCAGCACCTGTTTGAAAAAGCCTAAATATAAAGGAGGCAATGTGAATAGAGGCAGTACAACTCTTATGATGATAATAGGGATGATCAACATGGAAGGTCTGCGGCAGTGCTTTATAAAAGAGTTGTCCAAGACCGTATGTGTGCTGAGTGAAACCCTTTCAATGGTCTTAAATATTAATATATGGACAAAGATGCCGAGAAGTATCGACCCTCCTGTGAGAACCCCAGATGATGCCCAGGGGTTCCATTGTTCAAATAGTCCTTCCATAACACTCCCTACTTATGCCTTTAAGAGAATTAAAAGCTCCTCAACCCCTGAATAGTGCGTTTTATTTTGCAGAACAATTACGGTAAACATACTTCATCTTCCCATGTACTTGTACAGGATGTCTTCCCATGATTTCTTCTGGATCTCTTTCAACAAAACTCGATTGACAGGTTCCCTTAAAGAGGTGCCCTCCGGCAGAGCGATGGCGTAATTTTGGCTGGAAAACGTAACAGGCAGTATCTCAACATTGCCCTTAAACTCCTTGTTTGCCAGGTAATGAAGGACCGGCGAATCATATACTAGTGCATCGGTCTTCCCATCAACAAGAGAACTTAGACCTTCATGCGGAGTCTTATAGGTCTTATAGGAAATAAGATGATCACGCAGGTAAGTTTCGCTGGAAGAGTATGGAATAGTGCCAACACGAACGTTTGAGAGGTGCTCAGGTCCCTGTATTTGGGATTGAAGATGTGTTACAGTAAGGGTTGTGGTAATTGCGGCGGTAAAACTCGATATAATAACAATTCCCGAGAACATCCAAACAACAGCAAGGATCCGTCCGCCAATGGTAACAGGAGCCTTGTCCCCATATCCTACGGTTGTGAGGGTAACAGCAGACCACCAGAACCCTGACCAAATTCCTTTGGGGGCGTTTCCTCCGAATTGTTCTGAATTTTGCGTTCTTTCACACCACCATATGCAGATGCCGATAACGAATAATAAAAAGATAAGGGAGAGGGTTACCTTCAGGAAAGTGAAGGAAAAGAACCGTTGTACAACGGATAGCCATGGATTACCTCCTTGCGATGAAATCGCTATGCCGAGACCTGTTGTATAAAACGGATGAGTAAAATCGAGGATCTTTTCTCGCTCAGGAGTTATAGATAAGGCTGCGACTGCCACATCGAATGTGCCTTGAGAAACCCCGTCTATCAAGCCTTTTAAATCAGCCTCTTTGAATTCATATCTCAATTCCAGCTCATCAGCAATCTGCCGCCAGAGATCTATGCTGATCCCCTCCCAATCGCCGTTCATTGTCTTTATGGCAAACGGAAGCGCTTCTTTTGTTCCGACAATGAGCTTTTTATATGTGGGGGTATGTATCTCTCCTTTGATATCTCCTGGGCTCAAAGTAATAAGCAATGCAATACATAAAATCACCTTTTCAATAAAATCCTTTGCCATCTTCATGATTCTCCTTTTTCATTTCTCGATAGAATTATCTTAAGAATTTTTTTGAAAAGAGATATGGTTCATCTGAAACATGGACTTATCAAAAAGAAGATTTTATTATGTATTAAAAATACTGAAAAATTTATTCATGACTGATCGATCAAGCTCTGATACAGCTTCCAGCTCTCCGGCGTCCAGCCAGACCCCCTGACAGGAGAAACATTTATCTACTTTAATTTTTCTGTAATCAATCTCTGTAAGCTCCATTCCACATTTTGGACATCTCATAAAATGAAGTTCTTTTATTCTTTTCTTTTCATCGCTTGCGATATTTTTACTCTTTTCTTCCATCGACTTCTTTTTCTTTTCAATCTCAACCCTAGTAAAGTATTCCTCTTCTGTTTCACTTGGCTTTCTTGGCATACAACCCCCCCTTTTCAATTCATAAATAACAAGACTCTTTACTCTTTCATCATTTAAGATCAGTCGCCCATTCTTTAAGAAGAACTAAGAACGAAAGGCAAAAATGAAAGACATTCATGGGGCGAAAATAATAATTTATACGATTTATAAATTATACCTTTTTATTAAGGAAGTGTGTAGAAAAATAATTGAAATAGAACAATATGTCAATATAAATATTAGTTGTCATTTATAAATATTTTTGTTGCTACTTTGCTGAATAATTTCCCTTGATTAATATTCATTTTTGTATATAAATTGAGTAATATATTAAATAATAAAAGGGAGGTTTTTCCAGCAATCTCTAAGTCTGCCTGTGCGTAGCCGCACGCAGAAAGGTCAGATTCAGATGTAAGGGCACATCGCAATGTATTACTGCAGTTAAAATCATCTATTTCCAAGGCCCTGTTGAAAATATCGTATTATTTTAGCGTTATGAAATAGAAAGCTATCATCAAGCCGTCAAAGACGGTCAAATTTTAATGTGTGTATTGTCTGAGCGCTTAGTGAGCGTAAAGAAAGAACAGGGAATAACCTCACATTTAATATCTGAAAATAATTAATAATGGAACTACTGAATTGAATGATCACATACTGTTCTTTCTTTACGCTCACTTGGGTGCGAGTTTTACACGGATTAAAATTTGATTGTCGTTGAAGCGACACTTTTTAAAAAGCTAAACTATCACAAAATATCCTATATGCAGATCAACACTAAACAGAGAATTAATGGGTTTGTGGATCTTGTGGTTTTCTAAAAATAGTTAATCAGCCTACCGGCTGTTTGAAAGACCTCTTTACGGAATTGTATAAAAGTGTCGCTGTAGTATTGAGATAAAAGTTTAAAAAAAATACTTTTCAATGTCTTAGATTTTGACTATGATGGAGTTTCAATGACAAAAGAATCTTGAGTATCATTTCCGGGATTCATGCTGCGAATACCCTCTTCTCGTTAAAAAAAGGAGCACGACTTTACATGAAGGGTGAAGGAAGGGTAAGGGTGGTCATAGAGAATGTAAACCCTGAAATAGACTGCGGTCGTTTTCCCATCAAAAGGGTTGTGGGGCAGAAGGTATCTGTGAATGCGGACATCTTTGTCGACGGTCATAGTGCTGCATCGGCTATACTCATGTATAGAGGGCCTCATGATTCGTGTTGGCAAGAAGCGCCCATGCGGTTCCAGATCAACGATCAGTGGAACGGGGAATTTTACGTTGAAGAGGTGGGATCATATGTTTATACCATAGAGGGGTGGGTCAATCATTTCATAACATGGCTGGGAAACATCCGAAAAAAGATAGAGGCCCACCAGGATGTGGCGGTTGATTTACTCGTGGGTGTAGGATATATTGAGGATGCTTTGAAGCGGGCAAAGAGAGAAGACGCAAAGAAGCTCAAGGCGTATGCAGATTTCTTGCGCAGTGAGTCCGATCGAGACAAAGCGATTGAATCTCTCTTTTCCGATGATCCGGCCAGGTTGATGGACAGGTATCCCGACAGAAGTCTTGCCATTCGATACTCAAAAGAGCTGCTTGTTGTCGTAGACAGGGAAAAAGCCATGTTCAGTACATGGTATGAATGTTTTCCCAGGTCATGCTCAAATGAACAGGGGAAACATGGGACATTCCGGGACTGCGAAAGACTTCTTCCTGAGCTTTCAAGGATGGGGTTTGATGTCCTGTACTTCCCTCCGATCCACCCCATAGGCGTAACAAAACGCAAGGGAAAGAATAATTCCCCCACATCACTCAGTGATGATGTGGGAAGCCCATGGGCAATTGGCTCGAAAGAAGGGGGACACAAAGCGGTCCACCCCCAACTCGGCACCATGGAAGACTTTGAACAATTGGCGCACAGGGCAAAAGATTTTAACATTGAGATCGCCATGGATCTGGCCTTTCAATGTTCACCGGACCATCCGTATGTCAAAGAACATCCCGAATGGTTTCAATGGCGGCCCGATCGGACCGTCCAATACGCTGAAAACCCTCCTAAAAAGTATGAAGATGTCCTTCCTCTCGATTTCGGGACGGAAAAATGGGAGGATCTGTGGGAAGAATTGAAGAGCATATTGGTCTTCTGGATTCAGAAAGGAATTCGCATATTCAGGGTCGATAACCCCCATACCAAACCCTTTTCTTTCTGGGAGTGGCTTATCGGTGAAATCAAGAAAGATTGGCCGGATGTGATCTTCCTCTCCGAGGCATTCACCCGTCCGAAGGTGATGCGCCGTCTCGCCAAACTGGGATTCAGTCAGTCGTATACATACTTTACATGGAGGAATACGAAGCAGGAGTTTACAGAGTACCTCACGGAACTGACTCAGGCTGAACTCAAAGAATACATGAGGCCCAATTTCTGGCCCAATACACCCGACATACTGCCTGAACACCTCCAGTACGGAGGACGGCCTTCCTTTATCATGAGACTCATCCTAGCCGCGACCCTTTCATCCAATTACGGAGTATACGGCCCCGCCTTTGAACTGTGTATCAATGAAGCCGTACCCGGGAAGGAAGAGTATCTCAACTCTGAGAAATATGAGATCAGGGCATGGGACTGGAGTGCCCCGGGGAATCTTAACGACTACATTGCGCGTATCAATACAATACGAAGAGAGAACCCCGCTCTCCAGAGGATGTGGAGCCTGAGATTTTATGATGTGGAGAACGAGTCTTTTCTCTTCTATGGAAAGGCCACTGAAGACCTTGCCAACGTCATTCTGGTCGTGATCAATCTGGACCCCGTCAATACACAATCGGGACGTGTCAGGGTACCCATAGACGAGCTGGGAATAGAAGCCGGAAAACCGTATCTTGTGCATGATCTTTTGAGCGAAGACAAGTTCATATGGCACGGGGAATGGAACTACATCGAACTCAATCCAAAGGTTCTGCCCGGCCGGATCTTCCGTGTAAGGAAACGGATGAAGAGAGAGATGGATTTTGATTATTTCATGTGAGGAGGCTTTTTCGTGTCCAAGATGGACGGGCATTTTCCGGAGGACCCTCTCTGGTACAAAGATGCGGTTATATATGAACTGCATGTCAAGGCATTCAAAGACAGCAACGGCGACGGTATCGGCGACTTTAAAGGACTTACTCAAAAGCTCGACTACCTTGAGGATATCGGAGTAACGGCCGTATGGCTCCTTCCGTTTTATCCATCGCCTCTCAGAGATGATGGATACGACATAGCGGACTATTTGAACATTCATCCCAACTACGGCACTATGAGGGACTTTAAAGGATTCCTCAGAGAAGCCCACAAGAGGGGAATGAAGGTGATTACTGAGCTGGTCTTAAACCACACATCCGATCAGCATCTCTGGTTTCAAAAAGCCAGGACAGCAAAGAAGGATTCCAGATGGAGAGACTATTACGTATGGAGCGATACTCCTGAAAAGTACAAAGACGCACGGATCATATTCAAGGACTTCGAGGTTTCCAACTGGGCATGGGATCCGGTCGCAAAGTCTTATTACTGGCATCGCTTCTACTCTCATCAGCCTGATCTGAACTTTGAAAACCCGGATGTGCAAAATGCCGTTCAAAAGGTCATGGACTACTGGCTGGAAATAGGAGTCGACGGTTTGAGGTTGGATGCGGTTCCGTATCTCTTTGAAAAAGAGGGGACGAACTGTGAAAATCTTCCCGATACATATGCATTCTTAAAGAAACTGCGAGCGAATATTGACGGCAAGTTCGGATCCAGGATGCTTCTTGCTGAGGCGAATCAGTGGCCAGAGGATGCTGCGTCATACTTCGGCGATGCGGATAAGTGTCATATGGCCTTTCACTTCCCCCTCATGCCAAGGATATTCATGTCTCTGTGGATGGAGGACAGGTTCCCTATCCTGGACATTCTCGATCAGACCCCTCACATACCGGAGAGCTGCCAGTGGGCGGTCTTTCTGAGGAATCATGACGAGCTTACACTGGAGATGGTCACGGATGAAGAGAGGGATTATATGTACAGGGTCTATGCCAGGGATCCGCATGCAAGGATCAATCTCGGGATTCGCAGACGATTGGCTCCCCTGCTCGGAAACCACAGAAGACGGATAGAGATCATGAACTTTCTTCTTTTCTCCTTGCCGGGCACTCCCATCATCTATTACGGAGATGAGATCGGAATGGGAGATAACTACTATCTGGGAGACCGGGACGGGGTGAGGACTCCCATGCAGTGGAGCGGGGACCGAAACGCGGGGTTTTCCAGAGCGAATCCCCAAAGACTGTACCTGCCGGTAATAATCGATCCGGAGTATCACTACGAGGCTGTCAATGTGGAAAACCAGGAGAGAAATCACGCTTCTCTTTTATGGTGGATGAAACGGGTTATTGCCATGAGGAAACAGTTCCAGGCCTTTGGAAGGGGAAATATTGAATTTGTGTCTTCAGACAATCCCAAGGTCATCTCTTTTATTCGTCAATACAATGATCAGGCCATCCTTGTGGTCGTGAATCTCTCCAGATTTTCCCAGGTGGTGAAGCTTGACCTTGCACGGTTCGCAGGATATGTGCCTGAGGAGGTCTTCAGCAGGAACAGGTTTCCGTGCATTCGAGAGTCGTATTATACGCTCACCCTGGGGTTCCATGACTATTTTTGGTTTCTATTGTCCAAAGAGCCCGAGACCCTGATATCGGAGAAAAGGCATGATCCGGTTGAACTCATAATCAGGGGTGATTTGCGAAGGGTTTTTGATAATAGAAATAAGGAACGAATGGAAAAAGAGATTCTCCCTCGGTATTTAAAAGACTGCAGGTGGTTTGGGGGAAAGGCAAGAAGGATTCAACGGACCACAATTGTCGAGAACATTATTTTGAAGACGCCCCTGCAAGATACATGGATGCTCTTTCTTGAGGTGGTCTATTCCGAGGGCCTTCCGGATACGTATCTGGTGCCTTTATCCTTTGCCTCCAAAGAAAGGTGCGAAAAGATCATGCGGGAGAGTCCGAAGGCCGTGATTTGCCGTGTGAAAAACGAAGAGACGGAGGGGATTCTGTATGACGGCGCTTATGATGCCGGGTTTCGAGAAAATCTTCTGCTGCACATGGCAAGAAGGTTCACCGTAAAAGGCATGCACGGCGAGATTTCGGGCTGCCCTGGAAATCTCTTAAAGTCCTTGAACAGGACAAAGACCCTCCCGCTTACAAAATCTCAGGTTCTTCAGGCGGAACAGAGCAACACATCTTTTCTCTATGAAGATTCTCTATTTCTGAAGCTCTTCAGACACATCGAAGAGGGTATCAACCCCGATCTTGAGATCGGGAAGTTCCTTACGGAAAAGGCCGGCTTTACACATATCCCTTCCTTTGCCGGAGCTGTGGAATACAGAAGAACAGGGTGCGAACCCATTGTTCTGGGGATACTTCAGGCATTTGTTTCCAATGAGGGAGATGCATGGAAATATACACTTCATTCACTGGAGCTCTATTATAGTAATATACTCACCA
>JAXHVA010000035.1:0-43843 GCA_034189035.1 Thermodesulfobacteriota bacterium | reverse complement strand
GCAAAACGAAGATACGGGATTGGACGGGTGATGACGAAGCTGGCCACCACAAGCGAAACGGCCATGGCGTTGTGCTTCCTCGTGATGAACCTTGAAAAGTGGCTGAAAGCCATCTTGTTGCCTCTGTTTTTCAAAGAGCTGAAATCGAAGTTCCTGTTCGAACAGGAAATTTTTAGAGCCTCATGTGGTTATGAAACTGCCAGTAATAGGCTTTGACGATTTATTTAGGAAACCTTATTTCCCGGGAACAGTCCATATGAAGACCGATGAGATCGAGTATGATCTAATTCTGTCGAAGAATGATATGCTTGCCGATGTATGGTTGGAAAGGAGTACTGCACTAGAAGAGGATACGGCAAAAGGTTTGACACACGATGACATACTGGCCAGAAATTATTAGAACTTCTATCCGGATATATCTCTGCTGCCTGCAATTGCCTATATGGGAATTGATAAAGAGACTAAGGTTGTCGTGTATAGTAACAGAACAACAGCTGGTGCCCGGCTAGTCTGGGCTGTACTATATGCAGATGTGGAAAATGTCCGATTTCTCAATGGCGTTTATGAGGCGTGGTTGTCAGCCTGTTACAAAGGGATTACGGAAACAACTTTTAAAACTTCTGTTTCATATTTTGGGGCTGACACGGCTCTACACCAGAAGTGTCTGGTCGACACGAATTACGTTGGCTCATGGTACGAATGGAGTATGGGCCTGATGCTGACATCAACCCAGCTGAAGCCGGTAGAACTTACTGTAAGAACTCTTATGTGACTGGCTAAAAGGCCTCAAGTCTCGGTTATAAGGGGTCCAGAATAACCTTTTTTAAGGATACGAATAATGAAAAGTCAAGTTCGACAGAAAAGAATATACTTAAAGATCTTATGCAACAACGCCTTCATACATTAGTTAAGGAATATCTCTGAAAACTGTATCAATTGCACACTCTGTCTAAAATAGTGCGTATTTTTCAAGAAACACGGTCAACCCAAGGAGATAGCCGATGCCTATAATACTCTGGACAAAACCGATGAATCAAGGGCCTTTGAGTGTAGCCTCTGTCAGCTTTATGCCCAAGTTTGCCGGCACAATTAAATCCAGCCGACATGTGGAGATGCGTAGGGAAGCTATGAGAATGGATAATAGAAATCACAGGGAGTATTCTCGCATTCTGAGATATGAAAAACGTGGAACATCGAAAAAGTACACTTATTTATAAAATTTCTCCTAACTGTGAAACTATATTCTTTGCAGGCTGTACCCTTGCCGGTACTCGGCCAGTTAAAACATGAAGCTCTACGAACAAATACGGGAAACGACACCAACGTTGGGAATAGTACTCGATTGTTGCACTAAACCTTCCCATGACCTGTGTCGAGAATAGTACTTTCATGCCGTGTTTAATGAAATGAAGATTTTTTTTTAAGAGTGGTGTTCGAAGTTTTTTTGTTGCATGCCCGAATTGTTTTATAAAGGGCTCCACCTAAATAAGGTGGAGAGCTCTGTGCAAAGACAGTTTATGAAATGACTTAGGAAAGGACAGCGGCGCGGAAACGCCTCAAGTAAAAAATGCTGTCACGATCCATGATCCCTGAGCACTCAGACACGAAATATCCATTCATTCATCAGTCAGGGATCTGGCTGAAAAGAAAGGGTTAACCGTTGAAGAAATGCTGCATAGTACAGAAAAGACTCTTTGCTGGGGTGAAGGTGTTTCCGTAGGTTTTGTATTTCCCGACCTAGCAAAAAATGTCGAATTTTAAGAAAAAGCGAGGCCGTTGGCAGAAGATGATTACATATTTTACAAAGAAGGAGAGGCTTATGAGGTCACCTTCTTCCAAAGACGTCGATAGCTCACCTATATTCATACCAGAGAAGATGGGAAGGGAATGATCTCTCCAATTCTTGGAGAAGCGGATATCTCTTATCCTAAATCATATGTAACAACATAAAGATTCCTATTATTAAGAAGGTAAAATTGGAAATCCAGGCAGAGACTATTGGAGGTAGAATGCCACCATGTCCAAAAGATAGTGTCAATGAAAACATAATCCAGTAGCCAAAACTTATTAGTATACTCATTCCAACTCCGCTGATAATTCCCTTTTCCCTTTTCGTCTTTAAAGCAAAGGGTATTCCTATAAGTGACATTATTAGACTCGCAAAAGGGAAAGCCAGCTTTGCATGTAAATCAACCAGGTACTTGGTTGCATCGTAACCTTCAGCTTTTATTTTTTTAACATAGCTTTTGAGGCCTCTATAGCTCATTTCATCAGCGCTTTTTTCTACAATCTTAAAGTCGTCAGCGACCTCTGGCAAGGCGATGATTTTTCTCTCCCATTTTTCCATATTTATTTCTTTCCCATTTTCAAAGAATCTAGATGAAACGTTGTGGAAGAGCCATTTCTTATTGATCCATTTTGCCGTCCTTGCGTCTATTCGCTGAATTAAGTTGAATTCTCTATCAAAGTAGAAAATGGTTATGCCCTGTAGCGTATTTTGGGTAGGATCGAATAGATCGATATTGTATATAGCATTCTTACTTCGATACCAGATTCTGTTCTGTTTAAAAGAAATAAGAGGTTTCTTCTTTTTTAACTCTGTATTTTCTATATATTTAACCCTTTGATTTGTATATGGAACAATTGACTCATTGACCACAAGTGACACGATACTGACTAAAAAAGAAAACCCAAGGACAAGGACGAGTATCCGGTATATATTTATTCCACTGGCCATTATAGCTATAAGCTCGCTGTTCCGAGATAAGATTCCTAAAGTTATGATAGATGATAGAAGTGTGGCAACAGGGGTTACTTGTACAACTATAGGGGGTATTTTAAATAGGAAGAACTCTATAATTGAAGAGGTGGGGACATCTCTTTTAAGAAACTGGTTGATGTTCTCAAGGACATCTACGATGAGGTAGATTACAACAAAAGCGCTCAGGCTTAATAAGAAGACCTTTAAAAACTCTATTGTTATGTATCTGTTCAGAATCGTCAACTTCGTCTCCAAACCTTTTGAATAGTAAGTATTAAATTAGGGTTATTAAGCTTTGATCGTATCGTATTAAGTAGTTTTTGTAAATTATTTTGTGTTTCTTCAAAGAAGTTTTCTCTTGTAATTTAAGCTTGAAGATGTTACTTTTTAATTAGTAAAGAAGATAAATCATTATATTTAGTCCTTCGATGCGGCTAAATTATTTCCAAATTTTATAGGTATTATTATTCAATTATAGGGGGGTTGTTTGTTTAATTTTGTCAAAAGGTGCGAAACAACGAGTTATTCTTATTGTATTGGATAGTGTTGGTATTGGTGAACTGCCTGATGCTGAAGATTATAGTGACCTAGGAAGTAATACCCTAAAGAATATTGCCGTGGAATTGGGGGGGTTAACCCTTCCTAATCTAGAGGCAATGGGAATGGGACTTATAGAAGATATACAAGGTTTAAGAAGTGACATTATTCCAACTGCGTTTTTTGGAAAGATGGCAGAGGCCTCTAAGGGAAAAGACTCAACGATTGGGCACTGGGAGCTTGCCGGTATTATTGTTGACTCCCCTTTCCCTGTATTTCCTCATGGTTTTCCTCAGGCGATTATTAAGAAGTTCAAAGAAGCAACAGGATTCGATGTCATTGGCAACATTCCGGCTTCAGGGACAAAGATCATTGAAGACCTGGGAGAGGAACACATCAGAACAGGCAAGCCCATAATCTATACATCCTCGGACAGTGTATTCCAGATTGCCGCTCATAAAAATGTTATCCCGCTGAGTAAACTCTACGATATTTGTGAGACAGCACGTAAGATACTCGATCCTTACAGGGTTTTAAGGGTAATTGCCCGCCCCTTTATTGGAAAACCCGGTTATTTTCGAAGGACAAAGCAAAGGAGAGATTATTCAATCCCTCCTCCATATGATACGATTCTGGATCGTATAAAAAAGGCTGGATTGCCTGTGATCGGTATAGGGAAAATCGGTGATATATTCGCAAATAGAGGGTTGACTCTTACCATTCCCACTGAGAACAACCTTGATGGAATCAAAAAGACATTGAGAGAGCTAAAACGTATAAAAGAGGGGTTGATTATTACAAACCTGATCGATTTTGATATGATATGGGGGCATCGAAATGATGTGATAGGATATGCAAGAAGTCTGAAGGAATTTGATGATAATCTTCCGGGTATTTTAGAAGTGTTAACTGAAGACGACCTGTTAATTATTACAGCTGACCATGGATGCGACCCGACAAGACTTGGTACCGACCATTCGAGGGAGTATATTCCCCTGCTAGTATTCAACCCATCCCATAGCTGTGGAAGCCATCTGGGTACAAGACAGACCTTTGCCGATGTGGGCCAGACTATTGCTTCGGCATTCGGTGTAAATTCTATCGAGAATGGAAAGAGCTTTTTTGAAGAGATCATGGCGTAAATCACTGATCTATGGGAAACAAAAGAGGAAGACACCATAGCGATACATAATATCAGAACATATTGAGGGCGTTTTCCATCGAGATGTTTCCGTTTGAGTCACTTATTTCTAACAAAGAAAGGAGGAAGGTGGACAATATGGAAAAGGCAATGGAAAAGATAGTAGAGGTCACATCGAATCCTTATGCCTATGTAGAGGGGCTTAAGGAAGAAAAAGACAAAAAGATTATTGGATGCTTCCCAATGCATGTCCCGGAAGAGCTGATACATGCGGCAGGTATGATCCCAGTAGTGATATGGAGAGGCAATGAATCGGTGACATGGGGGTATGCCCACGTGTCGCCTTATGACTGTGGTATTACAAGGAGTTTTGTCGACGACGCAGTGAGAGGAAAACTCAGCTTTATGGATGGGATGGTCTTTCACATAAGGCAGTGCCTGCAGTCTGGAGAACCTTACTTCATCATAGAGAGAAATGTAAAACCCGCTTATCAGAAGAGCCTTTACCTCCCAGCTATCTATCCTGGAAAAGCACCTAAAGATTTTGCAATAGGGGATTTGGAATCATTTAAGACATCCTTAGAAGAGTTCACCGGGGTCAAGATAAGCGACGATGAACTCAAGAAAAGTATCGAGATTTACAACAAGAATCGTAGCCTTTTAGAAAGAATCTATGAAATCCGCAGACAGAAACCGGGGATACTAAAGGCGAGAGAGGTTATGCAGATCGTTTGGTCGACTATGTTGATGCCAAAGGAAGACAGTAATGAGCTGTTAACCGAACTCATTGAAGAGCTTGAGAAAAAGTCCGTTGAACCAGTTAAAGACAAGATAAAAGTCATCCCCGTAGGCTGTCTTTGTCAAACAATCCAGTTTGACGTCCTTGATCTTATAGAGGACTTAGGGATGATCTTTCCTGATGATGATCTCTATGTAGGCTCAAGATACTTTGCCAATCCGGTAAAACTAAACGGAAATCCATTAGAAGCCCTGGTCGATCGGTACCTTACAAAGACCCCCCTATGCCCAACCAAAGGGGTTTGGGATATCCACTGGGGTGACGAGGCGATCAAGAAGATGAGGGACTGTGATGCAAAAGGAATTATCAGTATCCTGGTAAAGTACTGCCCGCCACATTTGTGTTATTATCCCGATTTTAAAAGCAAGATGGTAAAGGAGGGGGTAAATGAGGTGCTGATAGAGATGGAACATGAGGTTATCAGTATGGAAGCTGTAAAGACCAGATTGCAATCCTTTGTAGAGATAATAGGAGGTGTATAATGGAAATGGAGCGAAAGTACAAGATAAACAGACTTCAAACAACGAATGATATTCGGCCGATGGTAACCGAACACTGGGCAAACCTGAGGACTGCTAAAGAACGAGGAGAGATGGTCGCATGGGCATCGGCTCCCTCATTCATATTTGCCTATGCAATGGGCATGAAATGTCACTTTATGGCAGGATATGCCTCGTACTGTGGCGGTATAGGCGCTGCGGAAGAGGTCTTAAAGGTAGCAGAAGAGACAGGTGATCTTCCCGATACATGCTCATATCACAGGCTTCACATGGGAATGGGCGAGGCGGTTGCCAGGGGGATACCGATAAACCCTTATGCAATACTTCCCATGCCCGACTTGATGATCGCAGGACGGCTTTGCCCTGAGATGTCCCACTATGCAGAGGGGCTCCATCGGAGATTCGACGTTCGCGTATTGCCAATAGACCTCCCTTTTGTGACAGACAAGAAAGACCTGCCTAGGGCCAGAGAGTTCGTCTACAGACAGTATAAGGAGCTTGTGATACCTACTTTTGAAGAGGTCTGCGGAAGACCCTTCGACTATGATCGAATGAGTGAGATACTCAGTGTCCTCAAGAAGGTAGCTACCCTGAGAAATGAATGTTGGGAGTTCTTCAAGGACATCCCCTCTCGCTGGACTCTGTGGGACTATGGTGTGAGCATTGCACCGGTTTTCTATATGATGGGCAATCCTGTAGGCATAACATACTATGAGAAACTCCTTAAAGAACTGCAGGAAAGAAGAGAAAAGAATATACCAGCTGTAGCACCTGATGGAGAAAAATACAGGTTATACTGGGATGGATGGCTTCCGTGGGCCTTTCTCGGCAAGTTTATGCGTAAGTTTATACCTAATGGTGCAATTTGCCTTTGCGGAAGATATCCATGGGAATTCTTCCCCCATCCTGAGCTGATCGATCCTGAACATCCTGTAGAGTGCTGGACGGATTTATACTACGGCCAGGAAAGTCATCTTGTATATTCATTCTCTCCTCATGGTACGGTAGATCTCATCGGAGAGTTGATAGAAGACTATTCACTCGATGGATTGGTTATGTTTTCATCGAAGACATGCAGGGCCATGAACATCGCACAGTTGGACGTAGTCGATGCCATTGAGAAGAAATATGGAGTTCCCGGTGTCATTATTGAGGGAGACATGGTCGATCCCGCCATGATTTCGGACTCACAAATAGAGACAAGACTCCAAGCATTATTCGAGATGATCGATGGAAGAAGAAAGAGGAAATAGAGACAATGGCAATAGTAAGCGGTGTGGATGTAGGTTCACTGTGCACTAAGACGGTAATATTGAACGGAGATGGAGAAATCCTCTCATTCGACATTATAAGGAGCGGGCATTATTATCAGGGCGCTGCGGATGAATCCTTAGAGAACGCTTTAAAAACAGCGGGTATGAAGCGGAAGGATATACGCTATATCCTGGGAACCGGTTATGGAAGAAGCTCGATTTCTCATGCCGATTCTGAGGTGACAGAGATAACATGCCATGCAAGAGGAGCCAGAAAGCTCTTCCCTAGGGCTCGTACTGTCATTGATATAGGTGGCCAGGACAGTAAGGTAATAGGCATAGGTGAGGGTGGTATAGTGAATAACTTTGTTATGAATGATAAATGTGCTGCCGGAACCGGTCGTTTTTTAGAGGTCATGGCATCGGCATTGTCAGTTGATATTGATGATATGGGAAAGCTATACTTTGCCTCACAAAACAAGGTAGAGGTCAGTAGTATGTGTACTGTCTTCGCTGAATCCGAGGTCATCTCTCTATTTGCGCAAGGCCACAAAAAGGCCGATATCGCAGCAGGGATTGCCCATGCAATTGCGAGGCGTATTATGGGGATGATAGGGCAGGTTGGTTTAAAGGAAGAAGTCGTTATGTCTGGTGGGGTTGCCAAGAATGCAGGTGTTGTAGGCGCTATTGAGGAGCGGCTGAAAATAAAGCTCAAAGTTGCTAAAGAACCTCAAATCGTTGGTGCCCTTGGAGCTGCGATTATTGCTTCTGAGCGTGTATAGTATCCGTCTTATTAAGGGAGTGTCCATTTAGGAGATAGCTGAAGCCCCTCGATATTGTTGAGCGAAGCGAGTTTTATGCTGTTGCAAGGTGAATTATTATTTTGGCCATAGAGCCTGAGTCCAGAAATTAAGATTGTTAAGACTTCTGGATACAGGATATAATGTGTGCACTATATAAAAGTAGATTGTAATCATCCCGACATAGAATCCCTCGTCATATAGACGAGGGATACATTTTCCTGATGATTAACTTCTAGGAAGAAAGGTGTGTCTAGTTGAAGATGAAGATCGATCTTCATACCCATTGTTTAGAGTCAACAGGTGACTCTGTTCCCAGGATAGGTACGGTAAGAAAGATTGTAAAGCAGATTAAGAAACGAGGATTGGATGGAATTGCAATTACGGATCATGATAAAAAGGATTACGCCTATCGAGTAAAAGAAATGGTGGATCTCTATTTTCCTGGGGAGGTTGTGATCATTCCAGGGCAGGAGATAAACATTTACAGACAGCATATAGTAGAATTATACCTTGAGAATGATTCTGTGTTCAAATTCTGTGCTCATCCCTTCTTTGGAACATCCTTTTTTGAATTTATCAAAGAAAAGGGTGGTAATATCCATGGAATTGAAATCAAAAACGCAGCCTGGCAACTCCAAGAAGATAGGATAAAAGAAATAGCAAAAAAATACGATCTGATTACACTTAAAAATAGTGATGCTCATTCGATTCGAGAGATCGGTATGCATTACAATGAGATCGATTTAGAGGAATTATATCGTCATTGTAATGGGGCGAAAGGGTAAATAGTATCCAGAAAATCCTGCCCGATTCCCTTCACTTCATTCACAAATGAACGGATACATGAGACCAGTTCAGGTTCGGATATGGCGCTGAAGGTCAACGCTATATTGTTTCCCTCCTTGTCAATGACCTTTTGGTCCTGGGTCTATATCTTTTCCGCCGCATATCTTGCAGCAAATCCTACAAAATCTACCTCAACTTTGATTAATAATAAAATTCTGATCAAAGGCCTTCTCAAAGTAATAGTCATGAAAAAATTGAATACCCTGTCAGTGGGCTCAACCTTTTCTATCATGTGTATGGCTAAAAGAGGATCATACCCGGGTTCTTTGTATGATTTTCCTGGTTCCCTGTCCTTGCGTGCGTTTAGATAAACTGTATCATAGTAGGAAAATATTTTCAGGGACTTGATATGAAAACTCTTTGTACTTCTTGCCATTAACTATCATTGTCAAAAATATTAATAGCAGGAAGTGAAGTACCTTTCGAATATCCTTGCAATAACCAGGGACCAATTGAATGACGTTTTGTACACTAAATAATATCTGCCTTTTTGAAATGGAGAGATATATTTTATCTTTTAACGATGATTTTCAATCTCTAATTGAGATTCCTTCGCCTAGAATCGTTTCAAAAAGCTTCATTTTTGCAATTCAAGGCAATATGGTTCCGCTTGAGGATGATTTGAGAAACAAGAACAGACAGGATATGTAATTGATCTATTAAGAGAAAAACCATATACGTCAAGTCATATCCCTCTTTACGGCTTGACTGGCAAAGGCAAGACCATAGTATATGCCAATGAATTGACAAAAACTGTCAAAATGATTTACCTGTTGAAACCATATTACTCAAAAGAAATCTCCAAACCCCGCTTTAATAAAGAGGGGAACATTTTTGCATCTTATATGCCTGAAGGATGGACAATGGGTCTTTTCCCCGTTTGGTAAAGGGGAAAAAACATTTATCTACGGAAATAGTTTATTGGTATATATTTTTTTAATAATGCTTCATTAGTTATAGAAAAACATTAGAAATTTTTTAAGACAACTATGAATAGGCCCCTAATCCTAGCTGTGTTGAGCCTTTAACCTTGATGTCAATTAACCAAGTATAAGTAGATTTAAAATTGTAGAAAACGAAAAGCTCACATATTTTTACTACTCACAAGGATTTCATTAAGGAGTTAAATAAGCAAAAAAGGTCAAAAAGCACGATAAGTCAATATTTTGCTTGAAATATTATTAGTAATGTACCGAGTGGAATGGTTATTAATATCTAATAAATTCAAGTATTTAAACATAATTCCGAAAACTTATTATCCTTATGACACAAAACGTACACTACGTTTTGATCAGTTTATTCAAGCTGCTTATGAGGCTATGATTAAAAAATAACAGCTTTACAGAGGCCATTAACACCCGAGGTCTTGAGCAGTTCGCCTATGTATTCCAGAAACTTCAGGATCAAGCGAGTGAAGTCCTGCCAAAGAATCACTCTACACTTGAAGACCTAGTCGGCATTGACGGCTCATTGATTGATGGAGGCCTCTCATTGAACTGGGCCGACTATAGAAAAGGTTTTAATAAAGCCAAGGCTTATATTGGCTTTGACTTAAACAGGAATATTCCAAGAAAGGTAAAGGTATTCAGTCACTGATGGTAAGGGAGCTCGACCCTTTGTAAGCCGGGTACTCTCTCCCGGCCTAACTGGAGTTATGGATCGAGGATACCAATGCCACAGGCAATTTGATACCTGGCAGGGGGGAAAAATTTTTTGTATGCTAGATCAAGGCCATTACCAACAAAATCTGTATCAAAGCTGCCCAAGTGAATCCTGACAGTATCGTCTTTTATGACGCTATAGTTTTGCTTGGCACACCCGGAACAAATCAAACTGAAAAGCCAGTCAGGCTTGTCGGGTATACTAGGCTACTGAGTGGCAAAACGCTGTTATGACCTGTCAGCAGAGGATATCACCTTGATTTACACAAATCAAAATTTAAAACGAGTTCAACAATCTCCAGGCTAATCCAGAAACCTCAAAAAACAAGCAGGAGTATTCCTAGTAGCCATTGCAAATACCTAACCGAAAATTACTGGATTGGAGCTAAATTTTAAAGCGATTTATGCTCCTACTTGCTTTTTGCTAGATTATGTGGATAATATACCTTCTGAAGTCAATCAAAATCAACAGTAGGGTGTATTATAATACAACTGCGTATACATTTTGAGCTGAAAAAGCCCCCACCCCTTTTTTTTCTTTTCATTAATTGCACGTCATATTTATAATATGAGAGTGAATCATTTGAACTATGCCTATGCTTTTTCAAGAAATGTGAAAATGATGTTCTTTGCAAGGAGAAGGGCCGGATTAAAGGCAAATTCAATTTCAAGGTGTATTATATATAGGAGAAGTGGAGGACAGTATGATTAAATTCAGCGATGAACAGATAATGGTGAGGGATATGGTGGCCCGGTTAGCAAAGGAGAGGATACACCCGGTTGCTATAGAAGCGGAGAGAAATCATTTATTTGATCCGAACTTATTGAAGATTCTCCATGAAAATGGGTTATTGAGCCTTCTTCTGCCTTTAGAGATGGGAGGCGGCAATGCGGATTTGACCACGTGTTGTCTCACTGTTGAAGAATTGTCGAGCGTGGACGGATCCGTAGGCATCAGCTATGCCACGCATATAACAGGTGTTTTCTTTATTGTGGATTGGGCAACAAAAGAGCAAAAGGAGAAATATTACAGAAAGATATCAAAAGACGGAGCGTATTTTGGTGTGGTACTTACGGAGCCTAATGCAGGTTCTGATGCGGCCTCCATAAAGACTAGGGCTATACGTTCAAAAAACCAATACCGCATCAGAGGGAATAAGGTCATGATCACCAATGCCGGTGTTGCTCAAGTCTTTGTGGTCTTTGCGGTCACAGAACCAGGCATCCAGGACAAGGGGATCAGCGCGTTTATTGTTGACCGGGGTATACCTGGTCTAAAATTCGGCAAAGAAGAAGAAAAGATGTCTGTAGCAGGTTCTTCTACGAGAGAAGTCATCTTTGACAATGCTGAGGTTCCGGCAGAGAATCTCCTCGATAAAGAGGGAAATGGTTTTAAGATTGTCATGAGTGAATTTATGAAGAGCAGGATGCTTGTTGCCTCTTTGGCACTCGGTATTGGCAGAGGGGCGTTTGAGGAAGCCGTGCGATACGCCAAAGAAAGAACGCAGTTTGGAAAAAGCATATCCGAATTCCAGGGCATTCAGTTCATGATTGCGGATATGGCGATGAATGTCGAACTGGCAAAGAGAATGATATATACAACGAGTCAATACATCGGCCATGAAAGAGTTGGCAAAGAGGTAGCTGCCTATGCTGCGATGTCAAAGTGTTTTGCATCTGACATGGCCATGAAGGTCACTACAGATGCTGTGCAGGTTCTCGGTGGATATGGGATAATGAAGGAGTACCCTGTAGAAAAGATGATGAGAGACGCAAAGGTGACTCAGATAATTGAAGGGACAAATCAGATACAGCGCATCATAATTGCAAGAAATGCTCTGAGGGAGTAAGGTTGGGAAGTATGATTGGAAAGAGGTGCCAGCAGGAACGCACTTCTTCTAAGAGAGTGCGTTTTCAAGATCCATTATGATATCATCTGCAGCCTCAATGCCCACAGAAAGTCGAATCAACCCGTCAGTAATACCTGCAGATTCTCTCTCTTTTGCTGAATAGGTTGAATGGGTCATAGATGCAGGGTGCTGGATCAGTGTTTCACAATCGCCAAGACTCACAGCCAGAATACATGTCTTCACCTTGTCCATGACCTTCTTTCCCTCATGAATCCCACCTATAATCTCAAATGAAAGCATGCCACTGAATTTGCTCATCTGCCTCTTTGCAATTTCATAGCATGGATGGGATTCAAGCCCTGGGTAGTATACTTTTTCAACCTTTGGATGTCCACTGAGCCACCTGGCAACCTTCAAGGCATTATTACTGTGTCTTTCCATTCTTAGGGCAAGGGTCTTTATCCCCCTTAAGACAAGCCAGGCATTAAAGGGGCTGATAATTGGACCGAAATGTTCGATATACTCTTTTTTAATATGATCCACCATTTCCTCGGTCCCCACGATTATACCACCGATTATATCTCCATGGCCACCGAGATATTTTGTTGCAGAGTGGATAACGATATCTGCACCGAGGCTTAAAGGCCTTTGGAGGTAAGGGGTAGCAAAGGTATTGTCAACGATTAATGGAAGACCGTGTTCCTTTGCAATAGATTTCCACATGGCAATGTCTATGATATCGAGGGTTGGGTTTGCAGGTGTCTCGATGTACAAAAAACTGGTATTTTCATCAATCAATTCAATGATCTGTCTTTTGTAATGACAGGAGGAAGGGGAGAGAAAGCGGGGTTCAATCCTGAAATCTCTCATGTGCTTGTTAAACAGGGCAAATGTTCCTCCATAGATCGAGTTGCACGATATGAAATTATCGTCCGGTCTGGCAAGACTCAGTGATACAGCAGAGATAGCAGACATTCCTGAGGCAGTAGCGATCGCTGCTTCACCCCCTTCGAGCAAAGCTATCTTCTCCTGAAGCAACTCAACTGTCGGGTTTGATATCCTTGTATAGACAAACCCCTGTTGTGTACCGGCAAATACTCGGGAACTGTGGTCTGTGTTTTTGTATTTGAATGTGGATGTCATATGAATCGGTGGTACAAGGTCCATGGAAGTTGTATGGGTCGAATGGATACCATGGACGATTTCGGTCTCTATCCGCTGTCTCTTTCTTTTTTTAGCCACTACCACCTCCAGTCCTCTTTGAAAAATGGACAAAAATGTCTTTCAATATGGACTCATTGGGTATTTAAAGCCCGTTCTCCTAAATTTCCATATCGATGATAATTATTACAAATGCTTTGCTCCTGATAATACTGCAAGAGCTCAATACGTCCCTCCATGGCCACTTTTGTTCTAGAAATATAAAAACCCCTCTTTGCTGCAGCCTCAAATATTTCCTTTGGTACCCGATCTGGATTTGAGTACCGAATCCCCTGAATCTGAGGGATTATATCGATCAGCTCCTTGTCAGACTGATAAATAATTTCTGCGTTACCTATAAATCTCTGCGCCTCTTTTTTGAAGAGAAACCAGGGATGATCTTCTGTTAAGTCTGAAGGGATACTGATGGTGAGCGTGCATCCAGAAACCCTAACCGCTGCAATCCTTGCAAAAATCTCAAACAGGCTGTCATTTACGTGAAGACGAACGACCACGGCACCGATGGGAAGATATCGTACAAGATTATCCTGACCTTGCAAATGAAAATAGTCCTTTTCACGGGAAAACTCCTGATCAAAGGCATTGAGGTAACTTGTGACCGCATGAATTATCTTTTTGAGGTCTTGCTCGTATTCGTGCAATTCGCCTTTGTCGAGTCTTTTCTTCCATTCCAGGGATAATTCCATGAGTGGATAAGCCTTTTTAGTATTACTAAAGCAAGGAAACGCGATATGCTCAGCATCCATAAACTGTATTGCGTAATTCGGCCCCCCTGCCTTGATCCCTGCACCAAGGGCTGATTTTCCCATGCCGCCAAAAGGCTGACGAAGAACAACCGCTCCTGTGGTTCCTC
Source organism: Thermodesulfobacteriota bacterium (assembly GCA_034189035.1). Taxonomy (GTDB): domain Bacteria; phylum Desulfobacterota; class UBA8473; order UBA8473; family UBA8473; genus JAUXFK01. The sequence continues at coordinate 29,618 of JAXHVA010000035.1, read as the reverse complement.
GATTGATATAGAGGTTCCCTGACCTTATTCTCTTTTTCCAATATTCTTGCTCTCGGATATCGAGACTCTCCAGACCAGAGGTCAATCCATAGCCAGTTTGATTCGCTATCTTTATAGCATGATCGAGATCTTCTGCACAGATCGCCCCCAAAAGGGGACCGAAAAACTCGGTCATATGCGTGTAACTCCCAGGTACTACGCCCCATTTAATACCCGGTGTCCATAGATTTGGATTGCCGTTTATATTTTTGGGTTTTAATGCCCACTCTTCTCCGGGTTCCAATTCTGTCAGTCCCCTTATAAGCTTGCCTTTAGGAGGGTGAATCAGGGGGCCTATCCTATTTTCAAGTTCCCAGGCTGATCCTACATTACAGCTCTTGGCAGCATCAACCATTTGTTTCTTAAAGTCAGGATCCTCGTATACTTCTTTTTCAAGGATCACAAGAGAAGTAGCAGAACATTTCTGCCCGCAGTTGCTAAACGCTGAATGAATTATATCTTTTATTGCCTGATCCCTATCTGACATGGCTGTTACGATTGTTGCATTTTTCCCCCCTGTCTCTCCTGCAAAATATACTTCAGGCCTTTGTTGGAGTATTTTTAAACCAGTATCGGTTCCACCTGTGAAGATGATGAAGTCTACCTCCGGATGTCTGGTAAGCGCAGCTCCTATGGACTCGCCCATACATGGCAGAAACTGTAATACATTCTTCGAGACCCCTGCTTCCCAGAAACATTTACACAACTCCCATGCAGGAAAAACCGCGGATGAAGCGGGTTTGAAGACAACCGTATTGCCTGCTGCAAGGGCAGCTGTTATCCCTCCGCAGGGGATTGCAATAGGGAAATTCCAGGGAGAGATGACCAAACCCACTCCCTTGGGGCTGTATTTTACATGGGACAGTTCCTCAAAGACTTTTAAAGAGAGAGGATAATATTCTACAAAATCAATGGCCTCTGACACCTCAATATCCGCTTCAGTAAAAACCTTTCCCGTATGACAGGCGGCTGATCCGATGAGGTCTCCTCGTGCTCGTCTTAGATTAACGGCAACTCGAGAGAGAACCTCATAGCGTTTTGCAAGGCTTGTGTCTCGCCACTGACCAGGGTCTGCCTTTGCTATTTTAAAGGAATCTTCTATATCTTCAATTTCTGCTAAAGCGCAGGTTGCTACATATACCCTATCTTCATTATCAGCATTGATTTGTGAGGGGTCCGAACACTTCATGACTTGTCTATTTTTATATATTTCTCTCTGCCCTACTACCAGTGGAATCTCGACCGGTCTTTCATCAAGGCCTTTCTTCCATTTATCTATGATCGATTGCGCCCATTTTCTATTGGCCGGACGTGTCCAGTCCGTATCCGGTTCATTTTTAAACTCTTCTTCAAAGAAGGTATTGATTTTTCTTCCCTGACACTGCTCTGTTCTATTCTGCACCCTGTTCGGGATCTTTCCCGCCTTGTTTATGTATCTGCAGGATGCAAGGAATTGTTCTTTTAAATACGTCCATTCAGAAGAGTCTGTACTCAGATGAGAGGCGTAGCGCAAGAAGTTTTCTCTGGCTGTGTTTTCATCGAGCCTTCGCATAAGATAGGCAATAGCGTTGATAAAATTCTCTTTCAAAACTACAGGGGAATAGACAAGCATATCTTTTGTAGTCTCTAAGATCGCTCGTTGCACATGATCCGCCATACCGTCGAGCATCTCAAACGAAACATTTCCATCGACTCCTCTATGTCTGGCAAACTGGTATGCATATGCTAGATCAAAGAGATTATGAGATCCAATCCCTAGATGAACGGCCTCTATATTTTCCGGCCTCATGCCGAATTCAACCATCCGTTTAAAATTTGCATCCACTTCAAGCTTGTTGTCATAGGGAGCCAAAGGCCAATTGCTTATACCGGACTCTACCTTTTCCAACTCCAAGTTGGCCCCTTTGACTATACGAATCCGGATCGGACTTCCACCATTGGCCTCCCTTTTTTTTGCCCATTTGGTCAGCTCTTTCTGAATTTCGTAGCTGTCCGGCAAGTATGACTGTAGGGCAATTCCGGCAGAATAACCGCTAAATTCCTCTTGCTCCAGGGTCCTTGTAAATGCGGAGATAGTAGGGGAAACATCCGAATATCCTTCCATGTCAAGGTTTACAAATTTTGCCTTTTTTCCCCCATCTTTTTGAATGAAGAAATTTTCCTTTGCAGTACGATAAAGGATGGACAACCGCTCTTTAAGTACAAAGACCGTATGTTCATGTGCGATAGGGAGATTCTGAGAATGCAAAGATGAAATCTTAACCGATATATATTCGACTTCAGGTCTTTTTAGATATCCCAGATATATATTGAGATGGGACACAGCCTGTTCTTCTCCGAGAACCGCTTCTCCTAAGTGATTTATGATCATCCGAATACTTCTGTCTTTTCTTTGCTGCAATAATGGGAACAAGGATCTTTCCTCAGCAGGGAGGATAAACCGGCTGCTTTCCTTCCTGATCCTGTAAATCAGGATCGGAACGGATATGGTTGGTATATATCTGCCAAAGATAAGGAAAAGGCGGGTCAGAAATCGTTCGAAAGGGGAAAAGAATCGTGGGATCCCATAGCTTTTCAATATACTGTTTATCTGGTTTGAAACCCTTTTTGCATCTTTTGAGCGGAACCCCTGATCTATCATCTGTATTAGAATAACCTTGTCCAAAGGATGGTTTAAAAGGCGCACATACTTTTTCTGAAACCTTTTCTCCTTTTGACTCAGTAACTCATTCGCTCGTTCTTGCCATGTTTTTGCCAGATAGACTGCTTCCTCTATGATCTTTTCTGTCGTGTGGCTTTTCATAATACTCTTTTCAAAAAGCTAAATAAATTCGAGCATTTTAGTGAGAGCTAAAAAAACAGGGGGGTTGTCTTACATACATAGCTCAAATAAGGATTCGATCCAAATAGAGGCTGATCAAAATACCGGCAGTGAATATGCAATAAGGAAAGAATCAACGATCAAAGATAAGCTATCATTTCGATTTCTACTTTTGCTTCTAGGGGCAATGACGCAACCTCAAAAGCACTCCGAGCAGGCATGTCAGAAGAAAAATATTCGCCATATACCTCATTCATTTTAGCAAAATCTTTTATGTCATCTAGATAGATCGTTGCTTTTATTACCTTTGAAAAATCCGTGCCACAAGCCTCCAATACGGCTTTTAGGTTTTCCATAACTTGACGAGTGTGTCTTTTTATATCGCCTTCTACGAGTTTGCCGGTATCCGGATTAATCGGTATCTGGCCAGAGGTAAAAACAATATTCCCGATGGAAACGGCCTGGCTGTAAGGTCCTACCGCTTTTGGCGCCCTGTCTGTATGTACTGTTTTTTTCATAAATTCACCATGTTAGCTAAATCAAGCTATCTATTGGGACGAAGTCCAGGCCAAAGGCATCGGATACCCCTTTACAGGTAACTCTGCCTCTCACTACGTTTATCCCTTGTTTGATCTGTGAATTGTCTTTAATCGCATCTTTCCAGCCCTTGTTTGCAATCTCAACTATATAGGGAAGGGTTGCATTTGTAAGGGCCAAAGTAGATGTTCTTGGAACAGCGCCTGGCATATTCGTCACACAGTAATGAATCACTCCATCAACGACATAGATCGGATCAAGATGGGTCGTTGGTCTGGTCGTCTCAAAACAGCCACCCTGATCAACTGCAATATCGACCATTACGGCACCCTTTCTCATAGTCTTTAGCATCTGTCGGGTAACTAATCTTGGAGCCTTAGCTCCGGGTATCAGTACGGCACCTACCACCAGATCCGCTTCTTTGATACAGTGACGGATCGTTGCAGGGTTGGACATCAACAAGAAACAGTTTTTCGGTACTATATCGCTGAGGTAACGAAGACGATTCAGGCTGATTTCAAGGAGGTAAACCTTTGCGCCCATGCCGCATGCCATTTTTACGGCATTTGTACCAGCGACTCCACCACCGATAATGACCACTGTAGCAGGATGAACACCGGGCACACCTGAAATCAGAACACCTCTTCCCCCGTATGTCATCTCAAGGTATTTGGCCCCTTCCTGTATGGCCATTCGCCCTGCGATTTCACTCATTGGGATAAGAAGCGGTAATGAAGCGTCTTCCTTTTGTATGGTCTCATAGGCAATACAGACAGATTGGCTTTTAATAAGTGCTTGCGTCAAATCTAAGTTCGCAGCAAGGTGAAGAAAAGCAAAGACAATCTGGTTTTTTCTTAAGTATTTATATTCGTGGGGCTGCGGTTCTTTTACATGCAATACCATATCGGAATGGGCATAGATATTTTCCGCCTTGTCAATGATATTCCCTTCGGCTTTTATGTAATCTTTGTCAGTAAAACCGCTTCCTTTACCTGCACCTTTCTCTATCAATACCGTGTGACCGTTTTGCACCATGACCTCAACCCCTGCAGGTGTCATCGAAACACGATGTTCTTCAGCCATGGTCTCCTTCATTACCCCTACAATCATATGTCAAACCTCACTTTTCGGCCCAGGCTATATCTCTTTTCATCTGGCGGCAAAATTCTTTGCCAACTCATTGTCAATAACATATATGCAGACCTCTTTTGCACCCTTTTCAGTATAATTGTATTTTTTACTCAGGTTGTTCATGAGGAATGTTACATCGTTTCTGATTTTTTTATCATATGTCTTAAAATCGTCACTGTCGTAATCCTTAATTGCACGTCTGAAGTTTTCGTTCTCGAGAAACGGATCAAGCACCTTTTCCTTGAGATGGTACTCGTATTGATCATGCAGCATTTTATAGTGTTCCGTATCTTCAATGGATTTCCCCTCAACCATCATCTCTTTGGTCAATGTCCTCGAAGCATACTCTTTTTGAGTCTCTTCCCTGAACTTAATGCGTTTTTCTTTATCAGTATCTGTGCCGAGTAAATGGTCTTCAATTCCATTTAAAAAATCTTCCGTAATATCTATCTTCTCCTTCGTAAAAGTGCAGGTCTCAACGGATCCGACCTTAAAGTTGATTGCGAATAAGTAGTTTTTTATGTCCTTGGAAATCTGTTCTTCATTATAATAATAGAGAGATTCTTTCACTTCCTGCAAGACTGTATAGTTATACATACGACAGAGTGAATCTAAGAACCCTTCCGGCACTGTCCTTTTCTCTTCTTTATCGAATCTGATAAAAAAATCATATAAATTCGACATACTTATAAGCTTATCATCCTTCACATAACGAGAATAAAAGTCATTAAATATCCTGATGGAATCGCGCCCGGAAAGGCCATGATCTCCCTCTTTTTCCGACTCAGCAATGATCTTACGCCTTAGTTTTGCAGTCAATTTCTTTCTATCTTCTTCTGTAAGCCATGTGGGGATATGACCTGTATAGAGTTCCATCTTGAGAAGCTGAAGGTTCTCATCACAATAGAGACTGTATCTGCTCGGAGTGTCGATCCATTCTAACAGGGCTTCTGATTTGATGTTCAAACGGGTCGAGATAATTACCCTGGCAAAATTGTGTAATACCCTAGGCAGAAAGCATCCATCAATATGCCTTCCAAAGGTATTGCGATATATCTCTACCTCTGTTTTCAGATCCAAGACATAGGGTAAATAGATGTACTCAATGCGGTCAGAAAAAGACTGAAAATTCTCTATATTCTTTTTGTCTTCAGGGTTCATAAGGGCAATTAACAGTGAATCCACGTTTTCCTCAACATCTTCCACCTTATGCAACCCCTCGCTGATAATATTATGGAGCTCGATCAAGCGTTCTGTGTTATGGGACTTGATGTCCATGAGGGCATAAACCCCGTTGTTTGTCTTTGCATACGAGGAAAAGATGTATTTTAATTGGTTCCCGTCTTTTAAAAGACGCTGGATCCTATTTTGCAAAACTTCATTTCTCAATATATTTTGTTTGATGGGTTTGTCACCAGGGTTGAAGACACTGATGCCTTCACCAAGTCGTCTGTTGAACCGGTAAGGTTGTGCATATATCATTTTATATACTTCTTGGGGGGTCTTTAATGCATTATGTAAAGCCAGATACAGAGAACTACAGATCGTGCAGGGATTGCTTTTGAATACCCATTCGTATTCCTTCTCTGTGAAGAGTCTCCACTTAAATTCATCATTTGCGAATAATGTATCGAAAAAAACCCTGCGGAGATTTTTGGGTATCATCAAGATAGGGTTGTCATGACTGGGACAGGGCACTTCAATGTAGTTGTCGTTTGTATCTATAATATCCTGTCTTTGTAAAAGACCATTCTGATCCTCAGGAGAAATATCCAGTAATTGACACAATCTTGTGAGAACAGGATTGATTTCCTTTCTTGGTGAGCCGCCCAATAATCTCGAATCGAGCCTCCAGACTACTTCAAAACGGGAGCCTTCTCTCGTGTTTGCGTATTCTTCGAATTTCATCAGAAGATTGTCTAAAAATGTACTCTTCCCACAGCCTGGAGGACCTTCGAATATATATATCTTGTTTTGCTGTGCACCTTGCTTAAATGCTTCTGCCTGTTTTATTAGCCTGTTTGCAAAGAGTCTATCCGCAAAAAAAGGTCGATCCGAGCCATAAACGAACAGTCTGGAGCAATCATAGTTGATAAAACGAACTGATTCGGGATCATCCGGATACTCATCTATTCCTTCATCTATGTAGTATTTGATCATATCATGAAAAACCTGAAAGACATTGCGGATTACTGTAGAAGGTTTTTCATGGAGTGTTTTAATGAATTCTTCAAACGGTATGGGTTGGATTTGATCCGATTCGCCCACACAACGATTGAGAAATTGTAAAGCTTCTTCGGTCTTTTCCATAGCTCTTACCCTGACCCGGACAAGCCGGAATAATAGATAGTACTTTGGAGTTTTAAAGGCTTAGATCGTTTCTCTGGAGAGTTTTCTGTTTTTCATGGTATACAAGACACGCTGCCACTTAATACTTGGCTCTTGACTTTCTTCCTGTACTACCTGCGCTTGAGGAAACATGAAAGTGGGATATTGCATTTGTGGAGGAGGCTCACCAGCAACCTCACTCGTTTCCAACTGAACTATGCCTCCCCAGAGATACTCTACCCCCATCATGGTGTTGGCTATAAACTCCTTTACCAGTGGTTTCTCCTCAAAGCGATGATTGAGATAAAGAGTATTGTTTGCATCCTTTTTTGTATCTATTTCGATTTGTGGTGGATGATACAATGAATCCAATAATACCTTGCGATAATCTTTCAGGTTTCGGCTCTTTATATAATACTCATAAACCATCTTATCCCGATTCAGTCTCTTGCCCGTGACAAACAGCTTGTTCCGTGTAGCAAAGTCCTGATCGAGGAAAGTATTGATAAACATAAAATCACAGAGGTTTTCTCGAACCTTAAAGATAAATTCTCGCCCCTGTTTTGTGTCCTTATCAAATCTATCCCGTTCATTGGTGTCAGAAATCCGTGCAAATACATGGTTGTATTTGCCTTTATCAACCATTTCCTCTATGTAATAAAATAAGCGCATTCCCAATGCATAAGGGTTTAACCCAACCCGAGGGATTGAGGTGATCCCTGCGTTTAGCCTTGCAAATTCAACTTCATGTCCCTTGATACGGTCATCTAATAAAAAAAGCGTTTCATGCCAGTAACTTGACCATCCTTCATTCATGATTTTTGTACGAATCTGCGGCTGGAAGAAGAGGGAGGTATTGCGTACTATCTGTAAAATGGATTTCATCCACTTGTTTTCCTCTTTATTGAGGAATTCAGAGTGCTCCATCAAGAACTGTAAAATGTCCTCTTTCCCTTCGGATTTCTTCTCGAGGCTTTTTCGAAAAAGCTCTTTAAATTCAGGATATTTCAACTCAACTTCTAAAAAGAATATCTGCTCCCCTTGTTTTTCATATTGCTTCATGCAATCATTGTATCTTTCTATTTCCTTGATATATTCATGTATACTCAGTTTGTTTACGGTTTGAATAAATACATCAAAGTAAAAATTGAGGCGTTTCGATGATGTCTTTGTTACTGAATTACTCAAACGTGACAGTTCGCTATGGTATCCTACAAGATTATCGATTCCACGGGCAAATTCGATAACATAATCCACCCATCTTCCATGCTGTGACCTGAGCCTGGCAATCTCCCGTTTGTCTGAAAGAGCCTGCCCTGTGAAATCATAATCCCAGGTATGACGAAAATATAGATTGTTCTGGAAGAAATCGATGTGCGCCAATACATGGTAGAAGATCATCACGTTTAACCAGTCTGGGTTATTATCATTATAAAAAGAGATAACAGGTCTGGTGTTAATAACGGTTTCGTATGGGTTTACAGGATAGAGTTCATACTTGCCCTTTTCTTTGAGAACCTCTACATCATGAACCCAGTAATCGTAAAGCGTGGGGATCATTATTTTGGGTGTCAGTTCTAATAGGTCTCGGTTCGTTACAATATATTCCAGTGTCTCATCATGGAAAGAGAGACCCATTTTTCTTGCTCTCTCCTTGCATCCTTCCATTATTTTTTTCGTATGCTGATCGATCAATTCCATCTTCTTTTCCTTGCAATACAGGACATGGGTATGATCTACTGTCTTTTACCCTGTTTGTGAGATGAGTTTCTTAATCCCTTCAATCAAACGCGGCTCATCTGAATCCTCTTTCATAACATCCAGACGAAGTAAATCAGGATTCTTTTCCAATAATCCCGAACTTTTTATGTACTTTTCAACCTCTGTGCCACCATATATTCCGTACATATGTTCAGCAATGGTTATACCTGTTCTGTTGGAATAGGTCAACATCTTCTCTATTGCCGGAATGGCCTCTTTCCCACCTGTATCCCAATCATCCCCATCTGTACCATAAAAAACATAGATATTGTAATCCTGAGCGAGGTTTTCATTTCCCACGATTTCATTAGCCAGTTGAAAGGCTGAACTCACCTTTGTGCCGCCCGCAACCCTTGAATTGTAATATGTATAGAAATCCTTCACTTCTGTTGCTTCTGTATCATGAAGGATAAAACGGCATTCCACCTGTTTTTCATACTGGTACAAAAGCCAGCTATAGATCAAGACATGCTGGGTCACAACGAGTTCAGTAGCCTTGCCTTGCATAGATCCAGAATAATCCCTCATAAAGAAAACCAAAGCCTGGGACTCATATTCTTTTTCTCGAGAGAGTATCCTGTATATCTTGTCCTTTGGCGAGATAAGAAAACGACTGGGATCAATATCCCCTATATCCGGGATATTCCCAAGATTGATATTGGTCTCAACGATCTTTCTCAGTGTGGCCTTCTTATCGAGGAACTGGCCAACTCCTCGATTTCTGTCGGTCATATCGTAGGTGTAATGGGAGAAAAAGCGCTTTTTACCCTTATCCTTGATATTGGGGAGTTCGAACTGCTCCGAGAGTATTCTGCCCAGATCATATGCACTCGATTCCACCTCATGAGGGCCTCCACTTCCTTCACCCGGTCCGGTTCCCGATCCATCTTCTTGATGTACGGGCTGTTCCCCGATAATTTCTCCCTCTTCGCCTTCTCCGGCTCCACCTGCAACAGGTTCTTCATCCGAAGGATCAAAGTGCATATCGTGTAAAAATTTTTCCTCAACAGTAGTGGGGACAACTACTATCTTTTCCTTTCCTCCCCTTCCCGGCTTGATCAAACGCCCTACTCGTATCTTTCGTGGGAATCCGTCTTTTTCTCTCTGATTATCCCGTTCCAGCAGTTCATCCAGGGATTGAAGCGAACTTGCAGCTGATCTTTGGAGTGTTGGCATTGCCTGTAAGATGAAATAGTCATTGTATCTGTATATGTCGTTCAACTGACGAAAGGATGCTTTGGATTCCTTGCCCTTGGTTTCCTGTGGTTCATTAAGGATTTCGTGGGTGCCGTCGTATTGCAACTCCTCCAGGATCTTCCTCTCTCTCTCGGAATCAATCCCCCTTCCCCTAATTGTATTGAAAAAATTCAACAATTTTGGATTCATGCCTTTCCTACTTCTCATCCTCCTGTGTACAGAAATACTCGATGGTTTTCTGTGCACATGTTTTGCAGTAGTTGAGTTTGTTTTGCATTGTATCGATCATTCGGTCATACAGCTTCTGATTTTCTTCATTAGTACGGTTAGCCAGAGCGCCGATAAGGCTCCCTGCCCCTGCGATATCAGATTTTAGGCGAACATCAGTGACGGCCTTGACTAGTTCCAGATTGTCCATGAAATCATAGTTTGGGTCAACAGAGAGCTTCTGGCCGTAAATCTTACGAATTGAGGTCCTGAATGTCTCTCTTTGTTCTTCTGTTTTAAGCCCGAGCCTCTCCTCAACACTCTTAATATAACGTTCATCGATCTTCATCGCTTTCAGTTCGCCAGTCTGAGGGTCTTTGTATTTCCACATCTTATCAGGACCTAGATTTTCTGCATCAATACCTATGATCATATTCACATAGTTCATCACATCTTTTCTAATTGCAAGAGGCTCATCCATATATGCGTTGAACATCTCAGTCATGATACGTTCACGGTACAGGCCTTTTGCTGTTTTGATATCTTCTAGGTACTTGGTCCTGTCATTCGCCTCCGACACATAGTCTAAAATTATCCGCTCAAGTGTCTTGAAAACATCGTAAGCAAACATACAACGACCTTCATTTGTTTCAGAACTTTCAAGCATTAGTTGTATGGCCCTGCCCAGGTTTCGCTGCCCCAGGCCTTTTTGCCCAAATCGGTTTGTGATCTCAGGGTCTTGGTTAAGGGTGTCTATAACCTCGGCAAGGGTTTTAATACTCTTTTCTCCTGCAATTTCACCTGCTGCCAGTTTCATCGTCTCAATCGGAGTCAGTTTTTCAGATCTCGGGAGCCGAGTAAGGACGACCGCTATCGATGCAGCGTAATTGAGGTTAGGATCCTGATGGAGATTTTCATTATCAAGGGTCGTTTTGGTCTCATTTCCTATCGCATATGAGGTGAGTTTCTCTTGAAGTTTATAATCAGTATTGTGCGATACATAGGATATGCGACACCTGTCTATAATTGGGGCTTCTTCCTTCTCAGCCAAAAACCTGTTGAACTCGGAATTGTTACTCGTTGCAAGGATCAAAGTGTCAATAGGCCACTTGTAGCCGTCAATTTCGATGTTACGGTTTTGAATAACGCCTAAATAGACCTGAACAAGATCCCTTTTGTTCTTGAATATCTCATCGCTGAAATGTATGCCGCCACCTGCAACACGTGCTAATGCACCTCGTTTCAGATCGAAACGATACGGATTATTCGTATCAGTAATATGGAGCAACCGTTGGATCGACTCTTCGCCTAAAAGGTCAACCGATGACGATGTAATTTTATCTTTTGCTGGATATTTCCCTGTAACTGTTCCCATGCTTTCAATGAGGGGAACCGGCACAATCTCGACAAACTTCAACATATCATCCATATTATCATCGGTATAATTTCGAATATCGTTCCATATATATGCACTGCAAGCGCCTAAGGGACGATAGTTTTCGTAGAGTTTTTCTACTTCACCCTCAGAAAATCCGATATTTTTTATAAGAAAAGTTCTGTTTTCCTCTTTTTCTTCAAAGAGGTTCATCGCGAGGACCATCGGGTCTTCGTATGTCTGGGACTCAATAGTGGTTATTCTTCCATAATTACCGAGTTTATCCAAGTTGTTGAGACGAAAAGTGTATTTTCGATTCTTTTCCTTAGAGAGAAAACTTCGATACATTGAACAGAGAAATTCAATAAAAAATGTCTTGCCATTTCCAGGCTCTCCGACGAGAACAAAAGCCATTTCTTTGGATGAACCACCTTCAGCAGCATCTTTAACAAAAGATACAAAGCTGTTGATTTCATCATACATCCCAATAATATGCTTTTCTCCACTACCGAAGATCTTATAATTGTAAGTTGTTACACCTTTTACGACAACCTTTTCAATTTCACTTTCAAGAATCATCCTTGCGACGCCTTGAAATGCATTTTCAAAGCATCTTTGCCCCTTTTTTACGGCAGTCAAATGATGTTTAAGGGTCTGTTTTTCTGTTTTATTCGTCATTTTACCCACCCCCGTATTCATATTGAAAAGAATCGATTAGATTATATTTCCTCCAAAACCGTTATCTGTTTTATGATTAAGTGCATAGAATAGTCTAATTGAGGCTAACTAATGCTCTTTTTTATATAAGATTTTAAATGGATTAATAATACCAATCCAACAAGTTTAGGCAGTGTGTCATATGAAATTAGAAAACGGAGTCTATCCTTAACTTTAGTGGTATACATGATTCATAATTAATGCAAATTATATGCCATGTAAAAAATAAATCAGTGAAGGAATCCATCGTTTTTAAGGCTATTGTAAGCTATATATGGTTTTAAAAATGATATTAATATAGTAGAGCTGAATGATGAAAAGGCGTCCACTCTTCCATAAGTCGTCAAAATTTTGGCAAACTCTCTTCCCCCTAAGCTGACCGAACTCGTCTCTTTACCTCTGAAACAGTGGTCTGTGCAAAATTTCTTGCCTGTTGCCTTGTTTTACTGAATATGGTTGGCTTATCTTTATCTTTGAGTACTTTCAAACCGTACTTTTCCTGAAAGCAAAGCGGTATATCGTTCGGCCACTCCCTATTGATCATTATACCATAGGCGATTGTCCACTGCCTAGCAACTGTACTCATATCATAGCCCCCACCCCCAAGGGCAAGCCATTTATGGGCAAATCCCTTAAGATCCCTGAGCACTTCAGTATATCCCTGTGTAGTAAGCATCAAGTGACTCAGTGGATCCATATAATGAGAATCCGCCCCCAGTTGAGTTACAAGAATATCTGGTTTAAAGCTTTTCACTAATGGAGGCACAACTTCACGAAAAGCCCATAAATAAGTTTCATCGTCTGTATAAGGTAACAGGGGGATATTTACCGAAAATCCTACACCAGATCCCTCTCCAATCTCGTTGACATTCCCTGTCCCAGGGAATAGAAATTTTCCTGCTTCATGAATAGAAATCGTCATAACCCTATCACTTGAATAGAAGGCGTTCTGAACACCATCTCCGTGATGGGCGTCGATGTCAATATACACTACCCTCATACCCTTATCAAGAAGGTATTTGATAGCTATAACAACATCATTAAAAATACAAAAGCCAGAGGCAAGGCCTGGATTTGCATGATGCAATCCACCGGAGATATTGAAGGCAACGTCACAATAATCACCAGCTACCAATCTGGCAGCCAAAAGAGATGCACCTACAACTAGAATTGAGGCTTCATACATCCCTTTATAAGGAGGATTATCTCCGTCTGAAAAGAAATTATAGATTGCCGGATTGAAAGACGTGTCACCACGGCTTATGCTTTCAACTGCTTCGACATACTCCTTGGTATGAAAGGAAAAAAGGTCTGTTTTAAGAGCTAGCTGTGGAGGTAACAGAAGGGAGCCATCAAAAGCTCCATATGAACTGAGGAGCTCATATGTGCACTGAAGACGGGATGGTGTGAATACATGATCGTCTCTGAGTACATGCCTAGAAAGAACATCATCATAGATAAAAGCAGCTTTCCTCATATAACAAAACCAGTCGAAAAAATCATAAATTCTACTGTCTAAATCCAATACCCAGACTTGGATTGAGATAGCTTCGTTTTGAAACTACTGCTTACCGAATATTTTTATAATGCAATGGCATGTCTAAAGTATTTTTTAATAGACCGAAGCCTAGCAATAAGTGATTTAAGGATCCGGCATCTGGCCTCATGGCCTCAATTTGCAAAGACCGCCCAAAGGAATTTTATTTTGGGAAACCTCCGTTTAGAGACACTTACGAAACAGGATAATGGAATAAGACATTCCTCCTTTTTTACATTGACTAAACTACTACCGCCTAAAAGTGGTAGGCTTATGGGATAACTATATGAAACTATTGTCATCTATAAGTTTACTAATTTTATGGGGAAATCCGAAAGTCATCGTCCTTATATTAACCAACTTTCAATGCATATTAACCGCAACGTTTCTCAATTTATTAAATAAATAAAACACATCTGTATCTTAATATCAAGTTGTTTTTAATAATTGGTAGTGTACAATATATTGTGTAAATTTTGAGAGTCTAGAAAAAAGGGTGCGTTTCCTATAAAAAAGGATTAAATCAGAAAGCTTTAATAAAAAAAGGAGAAGCGCCCACACCCATGAAATTAGAGATTATCATACCAGAAGTTGTTAGTATTTTCAAGGAGATTCAAGAGCAAACTAAGAGAGTTTTTGAGATAATCCGTGTAGATATTAGAGATAGTATTGGCGAATATCAGTCCAAGCTGATGGATATGGAGCTTACCCATTTTCTTGGGCGAGAACCGTATGAACATAGTCAAAGAGATGTTAATCATCGCAATGGTTCCTATGATCACAACCTCACATTAAAAAGTATTGGAGAGGTAAAGGTTGAAGGGCCGAGGGACTGGAAGGGAGAGTTTGAGACCCAGGTGTTCCCCCGAAGCAAGCACTATGAGAATGAGCTTCAACAAGATTTAAGATTTATCTTTTTGAGGGGGATTAGCACCCGTACCTTATCAATGATTTCTACAAGGTTGATAGGCCGGAAGATATCTGTTGATAGAGGCCGTAAAAAAATAGAGAACCCATGATCCGTCCGAGGAAAGAATCAGATACATATTCTTGGATGTTAACTTTTATATGAGCGTAGATGGCAGCAAGACCTCCCTTCTGCCGTCAAGTGCCTGGATAACCCTATAAAGGCGTGTCTGACGTTTTTTATCTGCAGAATGAAACCTATGGAGATAGTTGCCGAAGAGAACGTCTGCTATACTCTACAACTTTTATCAGCTTAAAGATGGAATTGCATTGGAGATCAAACCCTATTGGAAAGTGCCTATGAACATGCCCCTCCTTAAAGTATTGGAAAGCAAAAAATCTGCACAATAACTTGACAGTAACCATGAATACCCGAGTATCAATTGAATGTCGCTGATAGAAAGAGCCGTTTAATTGATAAGTATCCCATGAGCCTTACAAACGTTGAATGAGATATAAGTATACGGGAAGTAGAGAAGATCTCTTGATCTCTGCGAAATCTTTCAGTATCTGCCTTCTTTCAGATGCCCCGATTAAAGGGGACAGGTAAACTGTTCCCTTGTTTCTTTTCACCCCGTTTTGAGAGACAAGTGAATTAATAGCCTTTATATGCTTGCATGGCAGGTCTTTTCCCAGTAAAAAGTTGTATGTAATATTTATCCGCTCGCAGCATTTATTGATGTCTTGAGCTTTCCAAAAGGCGGTTTTTACTTCTGAGGCTGTCAAAGGTTTTTTAATCAAATCTAAGGTCTCCTGGTCGGGAGATTCAAGACCAATATTAATATATGTATTATACATCTGAGAGTTGAGCTTCTCAAAG
The DNA here is from genome assembly GCA_034189035.1 of Thermodesulfobacteriota bacterium. Lineage (GTDB taxonomy): Bacteria > Desulfobacterota > UBA8473 > UBA8473 > UBA8473 > JAUXFK01. The sequence goes on along the minus strand of JAXHVA010000035.1, from coordinate 14,182 downwards.
AAATAATCTTTAGCTGCAAGAAATGATCCGATTCCTCCAAAGAAAAATAGGTTCGGACCTTTCTTGTGGTATGATTCGCCCATATTCAACATCTCATAACACATTTCCAGTATTTCTTCCGATATTGTTTCAAGGGCAACTAGGGCATCATTTTGTCCCAATACCAATGAATTATAGTTTATGAGGTCGTCTTTATACATATGCCTCAAAGCAATCAGCTGCTCTTTAATGTTCTTTCTGGATCTGATCTTTAATTCCCGTTGCTTTTTAAATAGACAAAAACCGCAATTATAGCTACACCCTTCCATTATCATAAGTGGAATGACTTCATAGTCTACTTCAATGGTATCGGGTGGCAATACAGGCAAGGTTCCGCCTATAATTGAATGCAGCCTTTGAGCTTCATGGCTGAGAAAATCTCTATTTCGAACAGCGAGTCGGTTCAAGAATTCTTTAACACGTTCGTTTGTCGAAATGTGCGAAAGCTCCCTGGCCTTTATAACGAGCTTGTCAAATGCGAGAAGAGCCTTTTTCACATGCGAACTTTCTAGGGGTCTTTCATCAAATAACGCTGAATCATACCTTCCGGTATAAGGAACATAGTAATTCTTGATGAGATCATAACTGGACTGATATGCGTATGTCCCGTAATAGATCAGATCATTCCCGTCAGTTCTCTTAAGCCATTCAGAAGGGTTTGGCCAGACTGAAGACTTCCCGCCTATCCTCTTTAGGCTTCCCAGGAGATTGAAATAAAACTCATATTCATCCCAGTTGATCTTTACTGTCAAGCCGTACCAAACAGGAAAGCTGAATTTTCCCCAATCGTCTCTTCCGCCGAGGTCAAAGAGAATTTCAAGATCATCAATTCGGTATCGTTTTGTTTGCATTATGATTAATTAACATTGGTTATTTGCTAGCTTTTATAAAAATCATTCTCAAAGGTGGCAATCACTTTTTTATAAAACCCATAAAAAAATTCAATCTTTTATGTACGATATGTAACCGCCGTTTCTTTGTTAACTCAATACCCTTTATTCAACTCTCTTCGTATTCCTCCTATATCATATTACTTCTGGTTTGTCGATACGTTAGTAATCTTTAATCCTTCATTATTCCTCCTATATAGCGTTTGCTGACAACTCCTTCACAGCAAAAAATCGGAATCAGATAATTAAGGGGCATTGACAAAATCCAACGCATCATGTCCAAGACTTTTTGATCAATATTTTGCTAGTTAAATGCGGTTAATTAACTATTATGAACAATAATTTGCCAGGACAAATACATTGAGTAGCGAAAACAGGAAAAGTTTGGGAAATAGAGAAAAACAAAGTGATGTTAGACTTGACTATACTTTTGACTTTTATTAAAAACCTACTATATCTTTGTATACAATCCATTGCAGTGCTATCTAGGATGTCCTTATTTAAACATACAATGATACAATAAACATTCTTAAAAGTGAGTATCTTATTTAATTTATTTATACAAGAAAGGAGAAAAAATTTTGGACAGAGATGTTGTAAAAAAAACAAAAAAAACAGCGGAACTCTATTTTGAAGGAGTTAGGGGTGAAAGACCCTTTGATCTCTGGAAATCATTCGACAAGGATCTTGCAAAGGATTTATCCTTATTCATCACTGGAAAAATGTATGCTAGGGAAAAAATACCCCATAAGACAAGGCAGCTTATTACCATTGCATCCTTAACTGTGCTTTCAAGATGTGATGAGCTGAAATTCCACATTCACGCCGCCCTGAATGTCGGATGCACACCTGAAGAGATAGCAGAAACAATCTTTCAGACATTTGTTTACGGTGGAATGCCTGCGACCAATTCTGCTCTTAAGACATTACGGGCTGTTCTCAAAGAAAAGGAGATCTGGCCTTAAGCGGCTTTCTTTTTTATTCAAAGAAGCACAAGTGAGCTCCTTTTGCTAGTCCCGCAATTGCAAAGTTCTTTTTTCGGCAATTATTTGAATGAAGGGGATTCAGTCAAAAAGGCTATCAACCCATTGCTTTGGTAGGGAAAAACGGATGGGTCTCCTCCTTCTTGAATACATCCTAATGGTTCGGTCCTTAATCATGTTCGTCATCTTAAAATTCTTGACAACATATGATGTATATGTTAACTTGAATGAGCGCTCATTCAGATTTTGCGGTTTCTCGGAGCGAGATATTCAATGTATTTTTCTAGTCTCCAAAAGGATGAAATTTCTCTCGTATTTAGGAGGTAATTATGGTTGGGATTAAGTCATATGGTGCATATATACCCATCTTTAGGATGAGCAATGATATCGTCTCCAATGCATGGGGAACACGATCCATGGGTGGCCACAGGAGCGTGGCGAATTACGATGAAGACAGTCTCACTATGGCAGTTGAGGCTGCCTTGAATTGTATAGATGGAGAGGACCGAAAAAGGATTGAAGGAGTGTTCTTCGCTTCTACAACTTCACCGTATAAGGAGAAGGCCTGTTCATCAATATTGGCTACTGTCGCTGACCTGGAAAGTGAAATATGGACGAGTGATCTTGCCAATTCTTTACGGGCAGGAACCTCTGCACTGAGGGCTGGTATAAATGCTGTGAAAAGCAGAGAAGTGAAGGACGCCCTGGTCACTGTTGCTGATTGCAGGTTGGGAACTCCCCGTTCTGTCGATGAACAGGTCTTTGGAGATGGAGCAGCAGCCCTTCTTCTCGGAAATTCTGATACTATCGCAACCATAGAGGATATCTACTCTGTATCAGACGATATTACAGACGTATGGAGGACAGATCAAGACAACTTTGTCCGTTCATGGGAAGATCGGTGGGTTTTGATAAATGGTTATACAAAGAATATGAAAGCGGCAATCTCAGGAATTATGAAGAGACAGGGGCTTGAGCCAAAGGATTTTGCCAAGATCGTCATATACAGCCCAGATGCCCGAAGTCACATCGGGCTTGCCAAAAAACTCGGTTTTGATCCAGCGACTCAGTTACAGGACCCTCTGATTAAAACTATAGGAAATTTGGGAGCTGCCCAACCTCTTGTTCTTCTAGTTGCAGCGTTAGAAGAGGCAAAAGCCGGCGACAAGATCCTTCTAGCCAGCTACGGAGACGGTAGTGACGCCTTTGTATTGCAGGTAAAAGATTCAATAGAAGGCGTCAAGAAGAAAGGAGGGGTGAAATGTGCAATAGAATCGAATATGATGCTTTCTTCTTATCAAAAGTACCTTGCTTTTCGGCAGCTTGTATCTTTACCAGAAGAGTTCATAAAGCTTTTCCCATCTGCCTCTGTACTATGGAGAACCAAGAACTGGGCATTAAGCTTCCATGGCAGCAAGTGCAAAAACTGCGGGCTTGTATCCTTTCCGATTCAAAGGGTGTGTTTTGGGTGTCACTCACGTGATGACTTTGAAGAGGTAAGGCTTTCAGATAAGAGGGGTAAGGTCTTTACCTATTCCCTAGACAATCTTGCCGGCGGCGTGGATCCTCCAACGGTTCAGACAATTGTAGAATCAGAGGAAGGAGGTGCCAGGATTTATTGTTTGATGACCGATTGTAACCCCAAAGAGGTTAAGGTAGATATGCCTGTAGAAATGACTTTCAGAAGATTCCACAGAGAAGGGGGTTTTCATAACTATTTCTGGAAGTGCAGACCGGTAAGGTAAGGAGGTGATACGATGGGGAGCATTAAGGACAAGGTTGCCATAGTTGGTATGGGATGTTGCAAGTTTGGTGAAAACTGGGAGAAAGGTCCGGAAGATTTGATCATTGAGGCTGCTTATGAGGCGTATGAGGATGCTGGGATCGATCCCAAGGATATACAGGCTGCCTGGCTTGGAACGGTTAGCGCCCATTGGATAGGGATGGGGGGGTTGGCATTGGCCGAGCCGCTTAAACTGCAAGGCATACCCATAACCCGGGTAGAGAACTGGTGTGCTACCGGACATGAGGCTTTAAGGAACGCATCTTTTGCCGTAGCCAGTGGCATGTATGATATTGCCATTGCTGTTGGTTTTGAGAAACTCAAGGATACGGGTTTCCCAGGTTTAGGAGTTGGGCGAGGCATGCACCCTGTGATGGAGATGCGAAGAACCGCACCGAGTAGTTTTGCCTTTATTGCTACACGGTATTTCCATACGTACGGTTTAAGCCCTGATGAAGGGAAAGAAACGATCGCTAAGATAGCGGTAAAGAACCATAGAAATGGGAGCATGCATCCTAAGGCACATTTTCAAAAAGAGATAACCCTGGAGCAGGCATTAAAAGCCCCTATTATAGCTTGGCCTCTCGGGCTATTTGATTGTTGCGGAAATAGCGATGGAGCCGCAGTGGCGATTATCACCAGGGCTGATATGGCAAAAAAAATCAGAGATGATCCTATCTATATAAAAGGCATAGGGCTTTCTCAAAACAGCATGATGCCACATTTTCAACCAGGATTTGATTGGACAGGCTTTGAGGTGACTCAGAATGCCTCTATGCAGGCATACGAGCAGGCAGGGATTAAAAATCCTCGCAAAGAGATCGATCTTGCTGTGGTACATGATTGTTTTACGATTACAGAGATGATTATATATGAGGATCTGGGATTCAGCCCCAAAGGGAAGGCAAAACAGGATATTGACGCTGGTACTTTTACCCTTGAGGGAGAACTTCCAGTCAATACTGACGGAGGGCTGAAGTGTTTCGGTCATCCTGTAGGGGCCAGTGGATTAAGGATGAGCTATGAGATATATAAGCAACTACAGGGAAAAGGAGAAAAGAGACAGATAAAAAATGCACAAAGAGGATTGGCCCATACCCTCGGAGGACATCCTTCAGTATCCTGTGTAATGGTGTATGGCAACAGCCTCGGCTAGAAAGGGCATGGTTTGCAGGAGGAGAAAATATGGATTTCGAGTTTACTGAGGAGCAAAGAATATTTAGAGACGCAATCAAGAGTTTTGCAGAGAATGAGATAGGGCCCTTGATTGAAGAGGCAGAAGAGACCGAGGAATATCCAGTAGAGATCATTCCAAAGGCAGGGAAACTAGGGTTTTTATGTATTCGATATCCTGAGAAATATGGGGCCGCAGGAACCGATAAGCTCACAGAAAATATATATATTGAAGAGCTCATGCTTGTATGTTCAGGAATCGGCTCTGGCCTTCTCGTTCAGTCAAGCCTTGGCACTTCAATGATACTTGAGCATGGAACAGAACAGCAAAAGCAAGATTACCTTGTCCCTGCCATAAAAGGCGAATTGATATCGGCATTTGGTCTTACTGAGCCCAATGCCGGTTCTGATGCAGCATCGATGGAGACAACAGCAGGTAAAGACGGTGATCAATATGTTATCAATGGAAGGAAGATATTCATTACAAATGGAGGTATAGCCGACTATGTCTGTGTTGCTGCATACACAGATAAAAGCAAAGGCCCAAAAGGAGGGGTGAGTATATTTATCGTAGATAAGGAGACTCCTGGATTCTCTGTAACAAGAAGGTTAAAAAAAGTTGGGAATAGATCGGCTGATACTGCAGAATTGCTATTCGAAGACTGCAAGGTTTCGAAGGACAAGTTAGTAGGTGAAGAGGGGAAAGGGTTTCCATATCTGATATCTACTCTCAAAAGCGGAAGAATCTCTTATGGTGGAAGGTGTATCGGTGTTGCCAGGGCTGCGTTAGAGGCCTCTATTAGGTACGCTGGAGAAAGGATTCAATTCGGCAAACCAATAAAGGATTTTCAGATAACCAAGTTCAAACTTTCCAGGATGGCTATGGAGATTGAGGCTGCAAGATGGTTGACATACAGGGCATCATGGCTTTTTGATCAGGGATTAAACTGCATGAAAGAGGCCTCGATGGTAAAACTCTATGCCAGTGAAGTCGCGCAAAGGGTTACTTCTGAAGCAATGCAAATCCATGGTGGATATGGATATATGATGGAATATCCTGTTCAGCGCTATTGGCGAGATGCCAGGCTTTTAACTATTACAGAAGGGACCTCAGAGATACAGCAGATTGTTATTGCAAGAGAACTGGGCATTTAGCCTTTTTTAAAATTTACTTGACAAAATCAGATTTTATATGCTAGAAAACCGATACTTACAGCGATATCACAACTGGCAAAATACATTCTATACAGGCAGAATGTAGAAAACACAAATGCTTGAGACCAGATTGATGAACCTGAAACTTACTATGAAGCATGTTTAGATAGGTTAAAAAAAGTATGCTGAAACAATTTGAGGTACTTTTTTATAGCTTTTGTTTTAAATGTGTTAAATAATGGAAGAGGACCTTATGGACTATAATAATATAATTGTCACAAAGGAGGATGAAGGGATAGCCATTATTGCCCTTAATCGACCTGATGTATTGAATGCCCTCAATGAAGACGTGGGAAAGGATATACGGAAGGCTGCAGAGCTTCTAAGAGATGATGATGATGTGAGGGTCTTGATAATAACAGGACAAGGAAGGGCATTTGCTGCAGGTGCCGATATAAAAGAACTCAAAGATGCCAGTCCATCAGGTGCAAGGGATTGGGCCAGAGCATTGTTCGACTCATTTGAGAGTCTGGGTAAGATGCCCAAACCTGTAATTGCGGCAGTAAATGGCATTGCCTATGGAGGAGGTTGTGAATTGGCCCTTGCTTGTGACTTTATCATTGCATCTGAAAAGGCAAAATTTGGAGTTCCAGAAATAAAGATAGGGGTCTTTCCTGGTGCAGGGGGGATGTATCGTCTGGCTCGGGCTGTTGGCTTGCGAATGGCAAAAGAGATGGTCTTTCTTGGAGAACCGATCGATGCAAATGAAGCAAAGGGTATAGGGCTTGTAAACAGAGTGTTTCCAGCAGATACCTTTATGGATGATGTAAAGAGTTTGGCCCGTAATATTGCGTCGAAGAGTATGATGACTTTAAAACTAGCCAAACAGGCCCTGAATGAGGCTCAGGATTCTCCTGATCCTGAAGGTGTATACAGAGATATCGATGCAATGGGCGTTGTCTTCTCAACTGATGATCAAAAAGAGGGAATGGCCGCATTTGTGGAGAAAAGGGCCCCAAAGTTTACAGGAAAGTAGTATGAATATATTTATGCCTGAGAATAAGGAGGCCGATATGGAAATAGAGAAAAGAAAACTTGCGGCAATTTCAACAGCGATTTTTACCTATTTAAATGAGGAAGGAGAAACAAACGAACTGAAAGGCACCAAGGCTCCAGTTCAAATTTCGTCAAACGCATGGGGACTATTTGGCCGTCAGGAAATGATGCGAATGAGAAGTTTATTGCAGGGAAGAATGCTTCAAAGATAGAGGATATCATTTTGGTCTTTATCCTGTTTGCGTTTATAAAAGCTACGGTGAATATTGAGTTCTTTTACTTGCTAAAAATGATATATAAAGGATGTGAGAGATGAATCAGAAAGCGAAAAAAGAAAAGAAAAACCCTGTTAAAATTATGGATACGACCCTTAGAGATGGTCATCAATCGAGTCTAGCGACTCGAATGAGAACAGAAGACATGCTCCCCATTGCAGAACAAATAGGCAATGCCGGTTTCTATTCTGTTGAGGTATGGGGAGGAGCAACCTTCGATGTATGTACGAGGTTTCTCAATGAGGACCCCTGGGAAAGGGTTCGAATTTTGAAAAAGTACATACCCAAAACCCCCTTTCAAATGCTTTTAAGAGGGCAAAACCTTGTCGGTTACAGACATTATGCAGATGATCTGGTGAAGGAATTTGTTTATAAATCATGTGAAGTAGGCATCGATATCTTTCGTGTTTTTGATGCATTGAACGATGAGCGAAATTTTGAAACTTGCTTTGAGGCAATAAAGAAATGCAAAAAGCATATTCAGGCCACGATCTGTTTCTCTTTAACAGAAAGGAGACTAGGAGGCCCCGTCTTTAATATAGAGTATTTTGTCAACAAGGCAAAGGTTATGCAAGACATGGGTGCTGACACCCTTTGCGTAAAGGACATGGCTGGGTTGATCTCACCATATGATGTCTATGAATTGATAAAGGCATTAAAGAAGGAGATCGATATCCCCATCCAGCTGCATACGCATTATACCAGCGGTATGGCATCTATGACCTACTTAAAGGCGATTGAGGCAGGTGTGGACATTGTAGATTGCGCGCTGGCTCCGTTTGCATTGAGGACTTCTCAGCCAGCAATCGAACCAATAGTCGTTGCCTTACAGGGGACTGAAAGAGATACAGGTTTAGACCTGGGTTATCTCTTTGAATTAGGTCAATACATTGAATCTATTGCCCCGAAATACAGAGACTTCCTTAACCAGACAAAGATGGCAACCATAGATACAGGAGTACTTCTGCATCAGATACCCGGAGGTATGACCTCGAACCTGGCATCCCAACTTAAACAAGCTGATGCACTCGATAGACTCGATGAGGTTTACGAAGAGCTGCCCAGGACAAGAAAAGACTTGGGATACCCACCCCTAGTTACTCCTACAAGTCAGATTGTTGGGATTCAAGCTGTGCAGAATGTGCTTTTTGGTCGATATAAGATGGTCACGGGGCAGGTAAAGGATTTGGCATACGGCCTTTATGGTAAAACCCCTGTTCCCATGGACAAAGAGGTGCAAAAATTGATCCTTAAAGGATATGAAAGGGGAGAGGAACCGATTACCTGTAGAGCAGCAGATATACTGGAGCCAGAACTAGAAAAGGCGAAAGAAGAGGCGAAGGGGATCGCGAAAGACATTGGTGACACGCTGATCTATGCACTTTACCCCACTACAGGCATGAGGTTTTTGAGATGGAAGTATGGTCTTGAAGAACCTCCTGCTGAGGTAAAACCCAAAACCATGGAGGAGGTCGAGAGAGAAAATGAAATCATTGAAAAGGCAAAGGCAGGGAAACTGATTGAAAAAAAAGAAAAGGCTATCCATGAGAAGGGAGAAGATATTCGAACCTTTAATGTCTTTGTTGAGGATGAATATTATCAGGTGCAAATAGAAGAAGCAGCAGGTAGCTCTCCTTTTATAACAGCTCGCTCAGCTGTGCGCAAACAGGCAGCTTCACAACCTAGAACAAGCAAAGAACCACAACAACAGGGAGGACATGCAAAAGAGGCACCTATGGATATCGGAGAAGGGGAAACTACCATAACTGCCCCTATACCCGGAATGATAATACGATACAATGTAGATATAGGGGATAGTGTAAAAAATGGCGACGTGATTGTTATCTTTGAGGCAATGAAGATGGAGAATTCTCTGACTTCATCGGTGGATGGAACTGTCAAGGCTATAAACTTTAAGAATGGAGATTCTGTTAAAAAAGGCCAGATTCTGGCTGTGATTGGCTGAGAGACTTATTGGATAAATTCAATTTCGATATTGTGAATAAAAATGAAACAAATATATTATAATTCATTTATTTAATTATAAAGAAAGGACGAGGTAAAGTTACGTGGTTAATGTATTGGTTCCTATGGTAGGAAAAATAGTAGCGGTAGATGTAAATGTGGGTGATAAGGTAGAAGAGAATGACCAAATAGCCTTACTGGAGGCAATGAAGATGGAGATACCTGTTATTGCTCCTTCATCTGGGACAGTAAAAGAGGTGAAGGTATCTGTCGATCAAACAGTTGAAGCGGATACGGTTCTTGCCGTGATCGAATGATTGGAATATGTACTTCTATATTTCAGTATTTTATTCTTTTGTTTTAACTTTAACTTCCCATAAACTGTACATCGCTTTAAATAAGAATAATTGAAGAATAAGATAAGTTATGAAATGTTCGTTACCTCTCAGACTTATCCTCTAAAGTTTTCAAACATTCTGTCATTTATTCATCCGTATTACTTATTCGAATTTATTGAACAGCTCATAAAGAGAATTTGCAGGACTTCATTAAATTCAATGAATATTTGCGCTTTATTTTTTTATTAATATAGATTCCCTGTATTAACTTATGCCTTTAAGGGTCGTATATCTGATCTAGTCTTTGTAAAATGCAAAAATTTCCTTTTATGATATATACAAGGAGGCCTTTATAATCATTTTTCCTTTACAAATTGCGAAAAAGGGTTTCAATCTTATAGTTATTGTCAATTTAGAAAGGGACAATTTATTATTTCGGGTCAAAGAATGGCAAGAGCAATGTAAAGGATGACTTTCATGGGACAGAATAGTAAAAAGATACACGAAGAGGAAAAAAGGTGGGAAAAGGATTGCCTCGGAAGATATACCTTTGAGAATGCTGAGATGGATTGGGGTATAGATGTAAAGACGCTTTATACTCCTAATGATATTAAAAATATAGATTACTTAGAGGATATAGGCTTCCCTGGAGAGTACCCTTATACAAGAGGGCCACACCCGTCAATGTATTTAGGGAGACTCTGGACAATGAGGCAATACTCTGGATATGGAACAGCGGAAGAAACAAATAAAAGGTACAAGTATTTACTTGAACAAGGGCAGACCGGTCTTAGTGTAGCTTTTGATCTCCCTACCCAGATAGGTTATGATTCTGATCATCCTCTCTCACAAGGTGAAGTCGGGAAGGTTGGGGTCGCTGTCGATTCACTTGCTGATTTGGAGAGAATCTTCGATGGACTTCCATTGGATAAGCTGAGTACCTCGATGACCATTAATGCCCCGGCTGCGATACTGCTTGCAATGTATTTGGCGCTTGCGCAGAAACAGGGGATACACTTTGAAAGACTCAATGGTACTATACAGAATGATATTTTAAAGGAATATACTGTTCGAGGTACTTATATATTTCCAGTGAAACAATCAATCCGATTAATCACCGACATATTTGAGTACTGCTCAAAGTATGTACCGAGATGGAATACGATCAATATAGCAGGCTACCATATGAGAGAAGCTGGCGCAACGGCTGTTCAGGAGATAGCCTTTACATTCGCTGATGCTATTGAGTACGTCAATGCGGGTATACAGGCTGGGTTGGATGTTGATGATTTTGCTCCTAGAATTTCATGGATATTTAATACACACAACAACTTCTTTGAAGAGATCGCTAAGTACAGAGCCGCCAGAAAACTATGGGCTAAGATTATGAAGGAAAGGTTTGGTGCAAAAAATCCGAAGTCATTGATGTTTCGATTTCATACCCAGACCGCTGGGAGTACCCTTACCGCCCAACAACCCTTTAACAATATTGTACGAGTCGCATTCCAAACACTTGCAGCCGTCTTGGGAGGTGCCCAATCCTTAGCTTCATGTTCATATGACGAGGCACTGGCCTTACCCAAAGAAGATTCAGTACGCCTTTCATTAAGGACTCAGCAGATTATCGCTCATGAGATAGGAATTACTGAAACAGTGGATCCCATGGGCGGTTCTTTTTATATTGAATGCATCACAAAGAAGATGGAAAAAGAGATAGAGCGCTATATCAGTCAGATAGATGAGATAGGTGGCGCTGCTGCTGCTATTGAAAAAGGATATATCCAACAGGAAATTCAAGAGAGTGCGTATCGCCACCTAAGAGAGGTGGAATCAGGGAAGAAAGTGTTAGTGGGCGTGAATCGTTACCAGTTAGAAGAGCCTCCTTCTGAAGGTTTACTCAAGGTTGATCCCAAAGTGGGAGAGATTCAGATAAAGAGGTTAAAAGAACTTAAAACTAAAAGGGATAACCAAAAAGTAGAATTCGCTCTTTCGCAGTTAAAAAAGGCTGCTGGATCTAAAACCAACTTAATGCCTTCGATACTCGATGCGGTTAAAACATATGCTACACTGGGTGAGATATGCGATGTTTTGCGGGATGTTTTCGGAGAATATAAAGGGACATTGACAATTTAGTCTATTCAGTCTATTATAAAAAAAAGGAGGAAATAAATGAACCAAAATAAAAAGATCAGGGTAATGGTGGCAAAACCTGGTCTGGATGGCCATGATAGAGGAGCAAAGGTGATTGCTCGGGCTTTAAGAGACTCTGGAATGGAAGTTATTTATACAGGGATTCGTCAGACGCCAGAGCAGATTGTTGAAGCATCGCTTCAAGAGGATGTAGATGCTCTTTTATTGAGTATCCTCTCTGGTGCTCATGGCTTTTTATTCCCTCGGATCATGGAGCTATTGCAGGAGAAAGGGTTAGGAGGTGTTCTCGTTATAGGTGGGGGGATTATCCCGGAGGATGATATACCAGAGCTGAAGGCATTGGGAATTTCAGCGGTCTTTGGACCAGGTACGCTTACTTCAACGATTATAGACTTTATCAAAGAAAATATATCGAAAAATTAGTACAATAGCAATGTAGCTAGCTTTTTTATAAAGTAAAGCGGATTACATTAGAGGAGGCGCTCATTATGGAATTGGTTGATGAGGTTCGAAAAGGTTCAGTCAGGGCATTGGCCAAGCTCATTACACTAGTGGAAAACGAAATGCCGAATGCACTTGAAGCAATGGAGAACATATATCCTTATACCGGAAATGCCTATATTATTGGTATTACTGGCCCCCCTGGAGCAGGAAAGAGCACCTTGACCGATAAAATGACCCAGAAACTGAGGGCACAGAATTTTACAGTGGGGATTGTAGCGATTGATCCAACCAGCCCTTTTACTGGTGGTGCACTCTTAGGCGATAGGGTGAGAATGCAAGGGATAAGCAGCGATGAAGGTGTTTTTATCCGGAGTATGGCTACACGAGGAAGTCTCGGTGGACTCTCACGCGCAACAAGTGATACAGTAAAGATTCTGGATGCCTTTGGAAAAGATTACATAATAATTGAGACCGTTGGTGTTGGTCAAGATGAAGTAGATATCATTAAAACTGCAGATGTATCAATACTCGTTGTAATGCCAGGAGGTGGTGATGATATCCAGGCAATAAAAGCAGGCATTATGGAGATCGGGGATATTTTTGTAGTGAATAAGTCCGATAGGGAGGGAGCTGATAGATTAGTTACAGAGATTAAGATGATGCTTGATCTGAGTTCAGCCACAAGAGAATGGATACCTCCTGTTTTGAAGACGATTGCGCCTGAAGAAAAAGGATTAGATTGCCTCCTTGAAAAGATAAATGAACACAGGGATTTTTTGATTTCGACAGGAAGGATGTCTTATCAAAGAAAGGAAAGGATCCGAAGCGATATCATTAAAATTGTAGAACATGAGATTTTTCGTTATCTCGATAGATTGATAAGAGAGGATAAAGAGCTTTTTGAGCAACGTCTCGAAGACATCGTCTCAAAAAAGAAAGATCCATACGGGGTATCAAAAAATATGATAGATACAATTGCCAGAAGGATATCAGAAAACTAGTGTCATAAAGCTATAGGGGAATATCATTGTTAATAAATAGATAGAAGAAGGGGAAAGAAGATGAAGGTTAATAAGATTGACCATATCGGGATAGCAGTCAAGAGCTCAGATCCTGTGCTTAAATTCTATGAAGATGTGCTGGGAATAAAATCCGTTGGATCAGAGACAGTTGAGGAGCAAAAGGCCAAAACCGTATTCTTACCTATAGGAGACAGCGAAGTGGAGCTCGTTGAATCTACCTCACCTGACGGTGCCATTGCGAAGTTTATTGAAAAAAGAGGGGAAGGCGTGCAACATATTTGCTTCCGAGTCGAAAATATTGAAGAGTCACTTAAAGAACTCAAAGAAAAAGGTATAAGACTGATTGATGAAACGCCAAGAAAAGGAGCAGGAGGAGCGAAGATAGCCTTTTTGCATCCCAAATCAACATATGGAGTTTTAATAGAATTGAGTGAAAGATAGGAAACGATTCATTAATAACGGCGGTGTAGCTCAGGTGGTTAGAGCATGCGGCTCATATCCGCAGTGTCCGGGGTTCGAGTCCCTGCACCGCCACCATTTTCTTTCTCTTTTCAAAGAACACCTCACATCATTTTCTTGTAAAACATCACAATCCGCGAATCATTTTAGCACTATGAGATAGAAGACTATTAACAGGCTTCAATGACGGTCGGATTGTTATCCAACCATCGTTGAAGTCACTCTTTTACAGGAGCAAACATGTTATAAATTCTCTTCTTCCCAGTCCTAGTCCAAAGCATTCATAGGCCTGACTTTTCTTTTACAGTTGTGAGGGTGTTACCCTTTAAAAACCTGCATTAATAGCGAATCGTTCTTTGAAAACACCGAAAATGTGGTGCCACAGATTGAGTTTATTATTCTTAAACTATAAAAACATCACATACTATAGGGGTGTCCTTTAAAGGGGG
>JAXHVA010000034.1:0-44453 GCA_034189035.1 Thermodesulfobacteriota bacterium | reverse complement strand
CTTTTACTCTACTTTTCCAGATAGGCACCCTCCTGAATTCTGGTATTGTTAATGTTTCAAAAATAAGAATACACCTTTTTACCGGGACTTCCCCTCTCTTTATTTGTGGAAATGATGGGAACTCTTATTGAGTTATCCATATTCTGACAATTACTACCACGTAGTATGCCAATCAATACCCAGTGTATTAATTGTTTTTGGTCTTTATAAATATTACCAAAATTTGTATTGACAATTATTTGTTATTCACGTATATTTAAGCATTTGTATTTTTAGAATTAAGTGGGTGGCCAATTTCGTATCGGCTTGATATTCATCTCATTTTATATAGGAGTAAGAAACGATGTCGAATGATGTAGTTGGATCTGTTTTAGTTGTAGGGGGTGGTATTGCCGGGATGCAGTCTGCTTTAGATTTAGCGAATTCTGGCTATTATGTCTACCTTATTGAAAAATCACACTCTATTGGTGGGGTTATGTCTCAACTGGATAAGACCTTTCCTACCAATGATTGTGCCATGTGAATTATCTCTCCTAAACTGGTCGAGGTCGGCCGTCATATAAATATTGAAATTCTTACAGGCTCAGACATTGGAAATATTGAGGGAGAAGAAGGAAACTTTCATGTAACTCTTCATAGAACCCCTCGCCATATTGATATGGATAAATGTACTGCCTGTGGTGATTGTACAAAAGTTTGCCCAGTGGATAGACCTAATGAATACGACATGAAATTGGGGAATCGCAAGGCGGTTTATATCCAATATGCCCAAGCGATTCCAGGTAGTTTTTCTATAGAGAAACTCGATACTGCTCCCTGCAGAATGGCCTGTCCTGCCAACTTGAATGTCCAGGGTTATGTCGCCATGGTCAAGGTTGGGAAGTACAGAGAAGCAATTGAGATCATTATGAGAGATCTCCCCTTTCCAGGTGTACTCGGTCGGATTTGCCCCCATAGATGTGAAGAGAGCTGTCGTCGACTTGAGGTGGATAAGGCGATCTCCATAAGGGAACTCAAGAGAGTAGCTTCCGATCATGTTAAACTCAGCGAAATTCCTATCCCGGATATAATACCCAGAGATGAAAAAGTAGTTATAATAGGGTCAGGTCCTGCTGGTCTCACCGCTGCGTATTTTCTCTCCCTTGACGGATACAAGGTAATTGTCTATGAGTCCATGCCCGAAGCGGGCGGAATGATGAGATACGGTATCCCGGAACACCGCCTTCCCAGGTCTGTACTCGATGCAGAGATAGAAAACCTAAAGAGGTATGGGGTAGAGATCAATACCGGTATAGCTATTGGAAAAGATATCACTCTTGAAGAACTCAAAAGTCACGGTGCCAGTGCAGTCTTTCTCGCTGTTGGTGCATGGAGGGGCCTAAAACTGGGTATACCAGGGGAAGATGCACCTGAAGGGGTGAGTGATGTCACCTCTTTTTTAAGGGCAGTTCACCTCAAAAAGACCAAAGGACTCAATGGGAAAGTAGTGGTTATCGGAGGAGGTCATTCTGCCTTGGATGGTGCTCGTGTTGCTCTTCGATTGGGTGCGAGCGAGGTCAGTATTATATACAGACGCTCCAAAACGGAGATGCTTGCCGAGCCAGAGGAGGTAGAGGAAGCCGAAAAGGAAGGAATAAAAATCCATTTTCTCGTTGCGCCGTTGAGGATATCAGTAGAGGGAGGCAAGGTTTCTGGTATAGAATGTATCCGGACTCGTCTCACAGATCCTGATACCACAGGTCGGAGAAGGCCTATTCCAGTTGAAGGCTCAGAGTTTTTCATTGAAGCGGATCATATTATTCCTGCCATTGGTCAAGAACCGGATTTCGATTTTCTTGGCAAAGAGCATGGACTTGAAGTATCTAAATGGAATCTCATGGTTGTCGATCCTGAGACATTGCGTACCAATATACCCTGGATTTTTGCTGGTGGTGATGTGGTAACAGGTCCAGCTACGGTTATTGAGGCAGTTGAAGCAGGTAAAAGGGCTGCCGGGTATATAGCAAGACACCTAAAAGGCGAAGAGCTACCCATAGGATGGCAGGAGGAGCCACCAATGGGGACAGATTGGACAGATATTCCGGATAATCTGCCAAAAAGGGAAAGAATGAAGGGCCTCACCTTGCCTGTAGATAAGAGGCTTTCAGGGTTCGATGAAGTGAACCTGGCAGTTGATGAAGATATAGCACAAAAGGAAGCAGATCGTTGCCTGGACTGTGGAGGATGTTGTGAGTGCTTCCAATGTGTTGCTGAATGTAAGGCTGAAGCAGTCACTTTCGAGACTCATGCCCTGCAAGCGGAGAGCCTATCGATCGATGTAGGATCCGTTGTTCTTGCCCCTGGTTTTCGGCCATATGATCCTTCGATATTTGAAAGTTATGATTATGCAAACCATCCAAATGTAATGACTTCTATCGAGTTTGAGAGAATACTCTCAGCTACAGGGCCTACCATGGGGCACTTAATCCGAGCTTCGGATCATAAAGAGCCCAAGAAGATTGCATGGTTACAATGCGTTGGATCTCGCAATATCAACAAGTGCGACCATCCATACTGTTCTTCTGTTTGTTGTATGTATGCTATAAAAGAGGCAGTGGTTGCAAAGGAGCACTCCAGTAATGGCCTCGATTGTGCCGTATTTTACATGGATATTAGAACATTTGGCAAAGACTTTGAGAAGTATTACAATGATGCAAAGGACAAGTATGGAGTTCGTTTTATTAGGAGCCGTGTTCACTCGATTGTTTCGGATGATGAGACAAGTGATCTTCAAATCAGATACATTACCGACGATGGAAAAGTAAAAGATGAGACCTTTGACATGATTGTCCTTTCAGTGGGAATGGAAATATCTCCAGAAACCGTAAGTCTTGCCAAAAAGCTCGGTATTGAACTTGGTGAAGGGAATTTCTGTACTACAACCTCCACTGAACCAGTAACCACAACAAGAGACGGAATATATGTTTGCGGTGCTTTTCAAGGGCCCAAGGACATCCCCGAGTCTGTTATGGAGGCGAGTTCCGCGGCCTGTGTTGCTACGATGAGTTTAGCGCCCTCTAGGGGAACCCTTGTCAAGGAGAAGGTTTTCCCAGAAGAGACGGATGTGAAGGATGAGATACCACGTGTAGGTGTATTTGTATGCAATTGCGGTATAAATGTTGGGGGAATAGCGAATGTTGCGCAGATAGTAGAGTATGCAAAAACGCTACCGGGTGTTGCTTATGTTGAAGAAAACCTCTTTACATGCAGTCAGGATACCCAGGATAAGATGGTAGAGATAATCAAAGAGCATAAGCTGAATCGTATTGTAGTCGCTGCATGTACTCCGAGGACTCATGAGCCGTTATTTCAGGAGACTATACGAAATGCAGGTCTCAATATGTATCTTTTTACTATGGCCAACATAAGGAATCAATGTACGTGGGTTCACCAGGGTTTCCCTGAGGCCGCAACGGAAAAGGCAAAAGATCTGGTCAGGATGGCTGTGGCCAAGGTGAGAAAGGCAAAACAACTGACGCAGGCAACCGTATCTATAGACAGTACTGTCCTCGTAGTAGGAGGAGGCTTGGCTGGAATGAATAGCGCCATCAGTTTAGCTGAACAGGGTTTCGAGGTACATCTTCTGGAGAAGGCGGATCAATTGGGAGGGATGGCCAGAAAGGTACACTACACAATTGAAGGAGAAGATATCGTCTCTTTTGTAGATGAACTATGTTCAAGGGTAATAGGGCATCCTAATATAAAGGTATACTATGGGGCAGAGATTAAAAACCACTCGGGCTTTGTCGGTAATTTCAAGACCACTGTCCAATCGAATTCCGGTAAAGAAGAGGAGATCATGCATGGGGTTGCTATTGTTGCCACAGGCGCTACACCTTATGAGCCGGATGAGTACCTCTATGGGAAGGATAGCAGGGTCTTGACAAGCCTGGAGTTAGAAGAAAGTATTGCCAGCAAGGATAAAGACCTCAAAAATATGAAGAGCGTGGTTATGATCCAATGCGTTGGATCTAGAAATGAAGATAATCCCAACTGCAGTCGTATATGTTGTCAGGGGTCTATTAAGAATGCATTGAAACTGAAAGAGATAAATCCTGATGTAAACATTTATATACTATATAGGGACATTAGAACATACGGTCTTTTGGAGGCCTTTTATAGTGAGGCGAGAGAAAAGGGGATTATGTTCATCCGTTTCGACAAGGATAATCCACCCAAGATAGAAGACGAAGGTGGTTTTCTGGTAGTTACAGTAAAAGATCATATTCTCGATACTGATGTAGAGATAGAAGTTGATATGATTTCACTGGCCATTGGGGTAACCGGTGAGAAGGAGAATCCTGTTGCTTTTCAACTGAAACTTCCTGTTAATTCAGAAGGATTCCTTCAGGAAGCACATGTGAAACTCAGACCGGTAGATGCTCATTCAGAAGGAGTATTTATTGCAGGGATGGTTCATGGACCAAAATTGATAAGGGACACAATTGCCCAGTCAAGCGCCGCTGTTGCCAGAGCTTTAACTATACTGACAAAGGAGCAGCTCACTCTTTCTTCTGAGAAATCCATTGTTGATGGAACCATGTGTGCAGCATGCCTTACATGCGTCCGTGCCTGTCCATACGATGTCCCTCGTATAAGTTCTGAGGGTGTTGCTGAGATAGAACCCGCCGAATGTCAGGGTTGCGGAATATGTGTTAGTATGTGTCCTCGAAAGGCAATCCAACTCAATAACTATACAGACGATGAAATACTGGCATGTATTGATGCTCTATAGCACTAAACGATTCCAGAGCGATCGTTTAGTATTGTGCTTTGCCTTTTGGAAGATGAAAAGAATATATTAGATAGCATAGTTTTTCAGGAAGTTATAACTCGTTGGTGTGAAGAGAGGAGATTTTTTATGGGAGATACAGAACCAAAAGTGGCGGCTTTTTGCTGTACCTATTGTGCATATGCTGCTGCAGATCTGGCTGGTTCTATGAGGCTGCAGTATCCGCCAAATGTTCGAATCATAAAGCTGTTGTGTACAGGAAAAGTTGAGCCGATCTATCTGCTAAAAGCATTTGAGGCAGGTGCAGATGCTGTAATGGTCGTTGGATGACTGGAGGGAGAATGCCATTTCCTGGAAGGAAATCTAAGGGCAAAGATGTGGGTCAAATATACCAAAGGGCTTCTTGAAGAGATCAAAATAGAACCGGAGAGGCTGAGGATGTTCAATTTGAGTTCTTCAATGGCCCCTGCTTTCAAAGATGCGGTAGCAGAGATGATAGAAGTGGCAAAGAAGCTCGGCCCGACCAAAATTGAGCATGAAGCGGCATAACATTCCAAAAACTAATTTTAATGAGGAGTCCTTATGATTGTTGCAAAGAGAAAGCCTTTTGAAGAGATAAAGGCAATGATAGAAGGCTGTAAGAAGATCTTAGTGGTGGGTTGCGGCGAGTGTGTTTCTGTTTGCATGGCAGGGGGAGAAAAAGAGGTGCAGATACTTGCCTCCCAGATGAGACTCGCTTTTAAGGAAGAGGGTAAGGATATCGAAATTGCGGATGCCACCTTGGAAAGGCAGTGCGATAAAGAATACTTGGAACAAATCAAGGATAAGGTAGACGATTACGACACGATACTTTCCATGGCCTGTGGTGCGGGTGTCCAGTTTATGGCTGAGATGTATGATCATAAACCCGTTTATCCGGCATTAAATACCTGTTTTATTGGAGTTGCAGAAAGAGAAGGGGAGTGGAGTGAGAGATGCAGGGCTTGCAGTGAGTGTGTGTTGGGTCAGACAGGGGGAATTTGCCCAGTTGCAATTTGTGCCAAAGGACTTCTAAATGGTCCCTGCGGTGGTACAAACGACGGAAAATGCGAAGTCAGTAAGGAGAAGGACTGCGCGTGGACTCTTATCTATAATAGATTGGAGAAACTCGGAAAGCTCGATAATATCAGAGAGATATTTCCTCCTAAAAATCACAGTGCTCAAACTACCCCTGGACGTATAATCCATGAGGCTTTCAAAGAAAAGGAGTAACATATGGCAAAGTCATTTAAAGATGCCCTTGATTCCGGTAAATTTGTTGTTACCGCTGAGGTTGGACCCCCTAAAGGGGTCGATGTCGAGGAACTGAGACATCATATTGAACTGCTCAAAGACAAAGTGGATGGACTCAATGTGACCGACAACCAGAGCTCTGTTATGCGAATCAGTACCCTTCCTGTGTGTCGTCTTATCCAGGAAGCAGGCGGGGAACCGATATTGCAGATGACCTGCAGGGATAAAAATCGTCTTGCCCTTCAATCGGAACTCTTAGGCGCATATATACTGGGAATAAAGAATATCCTGTGTTTGACGGGTGATTACATTACTGTAGGTGATCATGTGGATGCTAAACCCGTCTTTGATCTTGATTCATGTCTTTTATTGCAGGCGATTAAAGAATTAGAACAAGGAAAGGATATTGCAGGAAATGAGCTTAAAGGCCAGGCCCGTCCTGTTTTCAGCAAAGGGGCAATAGTGACCCCAGAGGCAAACCCTATTGAACCACAGCTTCTCAAGTTTGAAAAGAAGATAAAAGCAGGAGCACAGTTCATCCAGACTCAAGCCATCTATGACCTGGACAATTTTAAAAAATTCATGAAATATGCAAGACAATTCGATGTGAAGATAATGGCAGGTATTGTCCTTCTCGTATCCGCGGGTATGGCAAAATACATGAATGCAAATGTGCCTGGGATATTCGTTCCTAAAGATCTGATAGACGAGATGGCAAGTGCTGAAAAGGGGAAGGCCCTAGCAAAGGGCATAGAGATAGCAGGGCGTATGATAAGGACTCTTAAAGAGGAAAATATCTGTGATGGCGTACATATAATGGCCATAGGAAAGGAGGCTAAAGTACCAGACATTATTGCAGCCGCTGGTCTTGATTAAGAAATTCTATACGTGCCTGATATTTTAATTTTATTCTGTTGTTATACTTAATGTGATACTGACTGTGGAGATGAAAGGAGATATGTGGTGGATCTAAAGAGATTTTTTGCTGTGACGTTTGTTCTATTTTTGTTGCTTTTCCAACTGAGAGGAATTTCTGAAGCGGGTTTAAAAGATGCAAAGTACGTTTGGAAGATGGCTACTCACGCTCCTGAGGCGATTGGTTATGCGGTCTACATCAAAAAATATATGCATCCGGCCATTGAGAAAGCGACAGATGGCGAAGTTGCCTTTGATTGGTATTGGGGTGGCATTATGGGAGATGATGAGGATTGGATCGCAAAAATAAAGATCGATCAACTCCAGGGAGGGGGGTTCGATGGACATGGAACGGTTCTAGTCGCTCCTGAGATGGCTGTATTTGAACTCCCTTTTCTCTTTAATGGTATTGATGAAGTGACTTATTTAAAGGAGCGAATGGATAAAAGAATCATAGAGATTTTTGGAAAGAACGGCTACAAAGTAATGTTATTCCAGGACCAGGGAAATGAGGGTTTTGATGAGATTTATTCTACAAAAAGGCCGATACGGACTCTAGATGACCTTGTTAAGTCAAGGGTCTTAACATGGTGCGGGCAAGTAGAAGCTGAATCCCTTAAGGCTTTTAATGTAAGTCCGATCCCTGTGAACGTACCAGAAGTGGTTACTTCATTACGGTCAGGGATATGTGATGTAGCTTTCGCTCCTGCAATGTGGTGGGTTGGTTCTCAGTTATATACGATTACTAAATATATAACGCAATGGAAGTTAAGGTATCAACCCGCAACGATAGCTATTTCAACAAAGGCATGGAACAAGATACCCCAGGAATACCAAAAAAAGATTGATGAGATGATGCCTGATATTGCCCTTGGTTTAAATGAATATGCATGGGATACCAGTAAGAAGTGTGTTAAGGCAATGGTTAAATATGGTGTTAAAGAGGTAGAATTGACTCCTGATGAGATAGCGGTATTTAAGAATAAGAGCAGACCTGTTTGGGATAAATTAGCTGGAAAGGAGTACTCCAGAGAGCTTTTGGATGAGGTTCTAGGTTATATAGATGAGTATAGATCGAAATCAGCAAGTAGATAATACACTTAGGCGTAAGTAAAAATGAGGATGGGTACTTAGTATCGCAATGAGTTAACCATTAATTTATTAAAGGAGGACTTGATAAATGCCTTACAATGCGGTTGAAATGGCTGACTGGCAGATTTCGGAAGCAGCAGAAAAAAACATGCCTACGCCCGATGATTGGAGAGAAAAGCTGGGTCTCGAAAAAGAAGAGATGCTTCCTATGGGCAGATTGGCCAAACTTGATTTTTTGAAGATCATTAATCGATTGAAAGACAAACCCGATGGAAAGTATATTGAGGTAACGGCTATCACTCCAACCCCATTAGGTGAAGGGAAAAGCACTACATCATGCGGTTTAATGGAGGGGCTGGGCAAACGTGGAGTAAATGTAGGTGGGGCACTTAGACAACCATCTGGTGGTCCTACCATGAACGTTAAAGGCACGGCAGCTGGAGGCGGTAACTCCTTGCTAATCCCAATGACCGAGTTTTCTCTGGGGTTGACAGGTGATATTAATGACATTATGAATGCACATAACCTGGCTATGGTTGCCCTTACTGCTCGTATGCAGCACGAGCGTAATTATAATGATGAACAGCTCCAAAGGCTTACAGCTATGCGCCGATTCGATATCGACCCGACCCGTGTGGAACTTGGGTGGATAATGGATCTCTGTGCCCAGTCACTGAGAAATATTATTATCGGTATCGGTGGCCGTATGGACGGTTTCACTATGCAGTCCAAGTTTGGCATTGCTGTGGGTTCTGAATGTATGGCAATACTTGCCGTTATAAGGGACCTGGCAGATTTAAGGAAGCGGCTTGATGAGATAACTCTGGCCTTTGATAAGAGTGGCAAACCAGTAACTACCGGTGATTTGGAAGTAGGCGGTGCAATGACGGCCTTTATGCGCAATACAATAAATCCAACCCTTATGTGTACTGCTGAATATCAGCCCTGTATGGTGCATGCCGGTCCCTTCGCAAATATCGCTGTGGGGCAATCTTCCATCATTGCAGACAGGGTTGGCCTGAAACTCTTCGACTATCATGTAACAGAGAGTGGCTTTGCTGCTGATATCGGTTTTGAGAAGTTCTGGAACGTGAAATGCCGATTTAGCGGTCTGAAACCGCATGTATCAGTCTTGACATCCACTATCCGGGCATTGAAGATGCATGGCGGTGGGCCCAAGGTTGTTGCAGGGAAGACCCTACCTGATGAATACACAAAAGAAAATCTCGAGCTGGTTGAAAAAGGATGCGAGAATATGGTCCATCATATCAATACAATCCGTAAGGCGGGTATCAATCCTGTGGTCTGTATCAACCGATTCTACACAGATACAGACGCAGAGGTTGCAGTCGTCAGGAAGGCAGCTGAAGCGGCTGGGGCACGATGCGCTGAATCGAAGCACTGGGAGAAAGGCGGTGAAGGCGCTCTGGAGTTTGCCGATGCAGTAATCGATGCATGCAACGAAAATAATGAATTCAAGTTCTTATATCCTCTTGAGATGAAACTGAGGGAACGAGTTTCCATGATTGCCAAAGAGGTCTATGGTGCAGATAGTGTCTCATGGAGTCCAGAAGCAGAATCCAAGGCCAAGATGCTAGAAGATGATCCGAAATATGCAGATTTCGCTACTATGATGGTAAAAACCCATCTCAGCCTTAGCCATGATCCAACACTGAAGGGAGTTCCAAAGGGATGGACCCTCCCAATCAGGGACGTTCTGATTTACTCTGGTGCTAAATTTCTCTGTCCATGCGCTGGAACCATCAGTCTTATGCCTGGAACCAGTTCCAATCCAGCCTTCAGAAGGATAGATGTTGATGTGGATACAGGCAAGGTGAAGGGGTTGTTCTAAGAATTCTGAAAGAGTGCTTATAAGATAATTAATACAATAGGGTCTGGAAATCCTTACTAGGCCCTATTCTAATTTTAAAAGGACATTATCAAGCCACTAATCGGCTTATCCCAGACTCTCCAACTCGCTACCAACAGTTGATTTGATTTGCTGCCGCAGGAGGTCTACTGTCCATCCTTTAGGCATGAATGCGTATCTTATCATGTTGGGGTGACTGTAAAGAGCAAGCCTGAAACCACCAAGGAAGATTATCTGCCCATTGACCCAACCCGCCTCATCGCATGCCAGGTACACCACAAGCGGAGCTACTTCTTTGGGCTCACCAAGTCCCATCTCCTCTAACGAGGGCTCGGGATCCCCAGATTCTTTTGCCCGCTGTCTGGCCCTCTCAATAAGTGGCTCGGTCATCCTTGTCTTGGCTACTGGGCTCACAGCATTTATCGTAATGTTGTAACGGACCAGCTCCTGGGCCCAGCAACGTGTCATTCCAGCTATTCCTGCCTTGGCCGCAGCATAGTTTGAGCGCCCGATTCCACCGCGAAGCCCACCATGAGCTGTGATATTAATGATTCGCCCGCTTTTCTGTTCCCGCATTAATATCGAGGCGTGTCTCGAACAACTAAAGGTGCCCTTGAGATGGACCGCAATCACACTATCAAATTCCTCCTCAGTCATGTTAAACACCATTCGGTCGCGTACAATTCCAGCATTGTTCACTAGAATGTCTATCCGTCCAAAGTTGTCCACCGCTGAATGAATGACCTGCCTGGCTCCCTCCCATGTGGTTACACTTTTAGTGCACGATACAGCACTACCTCCTTTAGCCTTGATCTCTTCTACCACCTGATTTACATCTGGAGCCACAGTGCCATTGATTACCACATTGGCCCCGGCTTCGGCCAGAGCGATGGCGAAGGCCCGGCCTAGCCCACGCGATGAGCCAGTGACTACCGCATTCTTACCCTCTAACAGATTAGCCATATTAACTACCATATCTTGCTACAGATTACTCAAAATTTTTCGCTGAGCTCAGTTAAGCCGGTCACCGCTCCTTCTCTAGCCAAGGTTTTTTTCAGCTGTGATAAGAGTGATAATGCCGCTTTCTATGGTATAAGAGTCCTTTGTGGAAAGACACACTAGATAATCGACTCTGGGAGCCGCTCTTAGGAGTCAATAAGTAGTATGCAAGATTTAGATCTCTTTGTTCTTGGCAAGAGATATGAAGGAAATTAAGAAGTGTGTTCGCAAGATGGAGTAAACTAAACTATGGTTTATGTTGTCAAACTATATACCATAATACCTGGGGCGGTAAAGCTTAAATACCAGTCAGCTCTGTCCAAGCTTCTTTTACGTGTTCCCTTACCTCAGATAGAGTCCTATTATTTTCTATAATTATATCAGCATATCTTCTCCTTTCTTCATCATTCAGTTGAGAAGAGATTCTCGATTTCGCATGCTCTTGTGTAAATCCCTTATTTTTACACAACCGCTCTAAAACGACATTATGTTCTGCAACTACCAGCCAGACTTGATCTACCAAAGGTAGCCAATTTGCCTCAATCAGTATTGCTGCATCCAGAACCACTACCCCCGTGTTATTATTCCTTGCTCTTATTATTTCAATCTCTTCTTCAATTTTCTTATACATTCGAGGATGTACTATCTGATTCAATTTATTTAAGGCTTTTTTATCAGCAAATACAATCTTACTCAATATAGGCCTGTTTATCGTCTTTTCTGGAAGTAAGATATCTTCACCAAACGTGTTGATCAAATCCTTCCATGCCTCGGTACCAGGCAAGTAGATTTGATGGCCAACTTTGTCTGCATCTATAATCTCAGCACCCAATTGAGAAAGAATCTCTGAAACTGTGCTCTTGCCCGCAGCTATTCCTCCTGTAAGTCCAATAACATTCATCATTCCTCTATTCTCCTTTTAAATACTATGAGAGGGTCATTAATGATTCGATATACGTATCTTACTGTTTTCGGTAATCCTATCTTTTCGGCATAATTTTAATTATTTGATAAGAAAGCTATCATAAAGCCAAACAGGATTTTTTTTGTTATTATATACCGATGATTCTATACTTTGTCAAGGTAAGATATAGAACCCCACTTAAAGCCTAGCCCTTTTTTCCCCAGGATAAAATTAGCTTAAAGAAGATAAGCCTTTTCATCTATGTATATTATTGATATAATCCATAAGAAGCAAGAGTGTAGAAGATGCGGCATTGTTTTTAAGAAATGAGAAGCAAGGCATAAGAACCTATTAAAATAAATATAGGAACATCTCTGCTGTGCGTATACCTAAAAAAGGATTTGGACAACAGCCTATATGCCAGTGTTTATCTGATCTTGACAATGTTGAACAAATATGGGACATTCTAGGCAAATTTATTTTAATAGTTATTGAGTTCGCCTTGAATAGGAGACCACTTTTTAATTCTTTATTATTTTACAGCAAAAAAGGATTTCCATGATAAAAAAATTCCTTCCTCTGGTGAGAAAACCTACACGCTACCTGGGGAATGAGATTAATTCTATACATAAAGATTTACAAAAGGCAGATCTCAAGTTTGCCTTAGCTTTTCCAGATGTATATGAGATTGGCATGTCCAATGTAGGATTTCAAATTCTTTACCATATACTCAATAAAAGAGAAGATATTGCATGCGAGAGGGTCTATACACCATGGGTAGATATGGAATATATGTTAAGGACGAAAGGGATGCCTCTTTTTTCCTTAGAGTCTTCTTTACCATTAAAAGATTTTGATATTATCGGATTTTCCCTCCCATATGAGCTTTGTAATACAAATATCTTAAACATAATGGATCTATCCGGCATACCGTTCTTTGCAAAGGATCGAGACAAAAGCTGGCCATTAGTTATTGCTGGAGGCTCATGTTGCTTTAACCCGGAACCTGTAGCCGATTTTTTCGATGCCATAGTCATTGGTGATGGAGAGGAAGTGATTCTCGATATTTGTGATTGTTTTTTGGATTGGAAAGATTGTAGTGGGGAAAAAAATGAACTGTACCAAGCCTTATCTAAGATTGAAGGTGTCTATATTCCCTCCTTTTTTAAAATAGAATACCACTCAAGCGGAAGTGTAGAACGGATTGTTCCGCTTAAAGAAGATTATTACAGAATAAAAAAGAGGGTGGTCACTGACCTAAACAAGGTAGATTATCCAAGCGATTTCATTGTTCCGTTCATGAAGATTATTCATGATCGATTGAGCCTGGAGATTACAAGGGGGTGTACTCGTGGTTGTCGATTCTGCCAGGCAGGGATGACATATCGTCCTGTTAGGGAAAGATCCGAAGAAAAAATTAAGGAGATAATAGAAAGAGGGATAGAAAGAACCGGATACGATGATCTTTCCTTTCTCTCCCTCAATACAGGAGATTATTCTTGTATTAAGAGTCTCATTGTTGATGTGATGCGGAAGTATTGTAAAGCTAATATAGCTGTATCTCTTCCATCCCTTAGACCTGAAACCCTTACCCCAAAATTGATTACAGAGATAAAGAAAGTAAGAAAGACAGGGATTACTATTGCACCTGAAGCCGGAACACAGAGGTTAAGAAATATAATCAACAAAGGAATCACAGAAGAAGATATTTTAAAAACAGCCGAAACAGTCTTTGCAGCAGGTTGGAACTCGATTAAACTCTACTTTATGATCGGTCTCCCCACCGAAAAAGATGAGGACATTGAGGGGATCATTGCACTTTCAAAGAAGGTGCGATCATTGAGAAGTGCACACAATTCTGTGAAGAATGTCAATGTCAGTATATCTACATTTGTACCGAAACCACAGACTCCTTTCCAGTGGGAGTCACAGATCAGCCTAAAAGAAATTATAGAAAAACATAATGTATTAAAGAAAAAGATAACCGGGAAGAGTCTAACCCTTAAGTGGCAAGACCCTAGACTGAGTATCTTAGAAGGGGTTTTTTCTAAGGGGGACAGAAGGTTGAGTGAAGTTCTCGTCAATGCTCACAGATTGGGCTGTCGGTTAGATGCATGGAGTGAGCACTTCCGAAGTGACCTTTGGGAAAGGGCTTTTATGGATGCCGGGTTGAACAAGGACCTCTATAATAGACGCAAACTGGGATATGAGGAGACCCTTCCATGGGATCACCTGGATTGCTTAGTGAGTAAAGACTTTTTAATCGAAGAGAGAGAAAGGAGTTCAAAGGGAATACTCACTCCTGATTGCCGAATTAATGGTTGTACGGAGTGTGGAGTCTGTAATGACCAGGACATAAAACTGGTAACATCTACTCCAGTGTTTTATCCAGAGCGAGCGGAATATCTTGACCGTGGGGCATCTGTAAAAAAAATACAAAGGTATAGAATACAGTTTTCCAAATTAGATGATGCGAGGTTCTTAAGCCATCTGGAGTTGGTTAATCTTTTCAACAGAGCAATAATGAGGGCAAAGATTCCCATGAGATATTCAAAAGGCTTTCATCCATTGCCAAGGATAATATTTGGCAAGGCGTTACCTGTTGGTATTGAGAGTCTCGAAGAGTATGTCGATATAGAAGTCGAAGGGAATATTAGCTCACATAAAATTATGGACAGGCTCAGACAGCAACTGCCAATGGGAATTAAGATTTTGAAATGCTGGGGAATTCCCTTGAAATCAGCGCCCTTTTCTGATAACATGAGAAATATAAAGTATTTAGTATGTTTCAAAAATCACAAATATGGCACTGTTTTGAATGACGATAGCCTAAAAGAGGCTGTTAGATCTTTTTTAAAAAAGAAAGATCTCTTTATAATAAGGGAAAAAAGAGGAAAGATACACAAGATTGACCTTCGCTTTGTAGTGGATGATGTTAAATTGAGAGATAAATCTACTTTAGAGATAAGCCTGAGATATGGAATGGGAAATAATGTCAAGCCCTTTGATATTATAAGAGAGATACTGAACTTAGATGAAGAGAAGGTAAGGCTTTTAAGGATCGTAAGGGTATAAGAAAAACTGTGGAATAAAATCAAATGTCAACAGAGATTTTTATAAACGTCACTTTACAAGAGACAAGGGTAGCCCTTGTCGAGAATGGTATTTTGGTTGAGTTATACATTGAACACCGTTCGGATAAAGGGATCGCAGGGAACATATTTAAGGGAAAAGTAGCCAGGGTGTTGCCAGGAATGCAAGCGGCCTTTATTGATATAGGTTTGGATAAAGCGGCCTTTTTGTATGTTTCGGACGTCAGTTCTGACCTCGAAGAATTTGAAGAGATGCTGAAGATTGGTGAACCAATAATAGAATTAGAAGAAAATATCTACAACATTATTAACCGGCCTTGTCAAATTGAAGATATGCTTTATGAGGGCCAGGAAATACTGGTGCAGGTCACTAAAGAACCTATTGGCACTAAAGGCGCTCGAGTCTCTTCTCATATAACTCTTCCAGGACGCCATTTGGTGCTTATGCCATTTGTAAATCATGTTGGTGTGTCCCGCCGGATTGAAAATGAGATAGAAAGAAAAAGGTTAAAAGAGCTGATGCAGAGGATCAAGCCGGATGAATATGGTTTTATTGTTCGAACTGCGAGTGAAGGCAGAAATGAAGAAGACCTTCGTACTGATATGAATTTCTTATTGAAACTCTGGCATAATATTCAAGAAAAAAAGAGTACAGCCCCTGTCCCCAGTATTATTCACAACGATTTAGACATGACTTTAAGGGCAATAAGGGATCTATTTACCGAATATGTGGAAAGATTGGTTGTAGATTCTAATGAAGAATATAAAAAAATCCTCGAATTTGTCGAGACTTTTATGCCGCATTTGAAATACTCAGTGGAACTCCATGAAAATGACGAACCGATATTCGACACTTATGGGATTGAAGTTGAGATCGGAAGGGCATTAGGGAAAAAGATATGGTTAAAGTCCGGGGGATATATCGTAATAGAAGAGACCGAAGCACTTGTAGCTATAGATGTGAACACAGGAAAATATGTTGGGCTCAGAAACCCTGAAGATACTGTATTGAAGACAAACTTAGAGGCAGTGAAAGAAATTGCATATCAACTGCGGTTAAGAAACATTGGCGGAATCGTTATTATTGATTTTATAGACATGAAGAAAGACAGCAGTAAAGAAAAAGTGTTTCAATCCTTAAAGGAAGCCCTTAAAAGAGACAAAGCAAAGACAAATATCCTCAAGATATCCGAACTCGGCTTAGTGGAGATGACTAGAAAGAGAACAAGAGAAAGCCTAAGTGGCATTCTATGCGAGCCATGTTTTTACTGCGAAGGTAATGGTTTTATTAAGTCAAAGACCACAATATTGAATGAGCTCCTAAGAGAGATTAAAAGAGAAATAAGAGAGTTCAAAGGAAATACCATCTGTGTTTCTGTAAATCCCATTATTGCAGACTTATTATTTGAGGAAGAAAGAGCCGAGATCGATGAGCTGGAAAGGAAATATAAAAGAAGGATTACAGTAAAGGTTAAAGATGACTATCATCAGGAACAGTTTGAAGTCAGCGGGCATGTATCGTTTTTTGACAACCTTTAATCAGGAAAGGATTTAGCATTTTAAATATCAATGGGTAGATATTGAAGATATCGAAGAAATTACAGGAGGTGAGACAGGATGTATGCGGTTCTGAAGACAGGCGGAAAACAGTACAAGATCTGTACGGGGGACATATTAAAAGTCGAAAAGATTAATGGAGATATAGGGGATACCGTTGAATTTAAGGAAGTTCTCATGGTGGCCGATGGTGACAATATAGATGTCGGAATGCCTATCCTGCCCAATGCCTGCGTTTCTGGTGAGATAGTCAAACACGAGAAGGCAAAAAAGATCATTGTCTTTAAATCCAAGAGAAGAAAGGGATTTCGTAAGAAGCAGGGGCATCGTCAAATACTTACAAACCTGAGGATAAAAGAGATAAGGACATAGATCAGATATACAGGAGGAGAAGATTATGGCACATAAGAAATCAGGCGGGAGCTCATGCAATGGTAGAGACAGCGCGGGTCAAAGGTTAGGGGTAAAAAAATTCGGAGGTCAAAAGGTCTGTGCAGGGAGCATTCTAGTTCGTCAAAGAGGCACCAAAATACATCCGGGTATAAATGTTGGGTTAGGCAAGGATTATACCCTCTTTGCGATGACAGATGGTATAGTGAAATACGAGAGGATGGGAAAGCAAAAGAAGAAAGTCAGTGTTTATGCAAACTGATTTTCACTCTGAAAGACCGTGAAGTTTGTCGATGAAGTAAAGATATTTGTTAAATCTGGTGATGGCGGGAAGGGTTGTGTAAGTTTCAGGCGCGAGAAGTATGTTCCAAAAGGAGGGGCCGATGGAGGGGATGGTGGTAAAGGTGGAGATGTAGTCATTGAGGGTTCCAACCGACTTGCAACACTCTTGGATCTTCGGTATCAACAACACTATGTGGCAGGACGAGGTGGGCATGGAAGGGGGAAGAATCAGCATGGAAGGAATTCCTCTGATCGAACAATCCTTGTTCCAGTAGGTACTGTCATTAAAGAAGAAGACGAAACCATAATCAAGGATATTACTTTTGAAGGAGATAGAATTACAGTAGTAAAAGGAGGGATAGGGGGAAGAGGAAACGCAAGATTTAGTTCATCTGTTAACCGAACTCCCCGTTATGCTGAGCAGGGGAGAGAAGGTGAAGAGAAATGGTTGAAACTCGAATTGAAGTTGCTTGCGGATGTGGGTATTGTTGGTCTTCCAAATGCAGGAAAATCTACCTTAATATCAAAGATTTCAAATGCGAGACCTAAAATTGCTGACTATGCCTTTACAACATTAACACCAAGCCTCGGTGTTGTGAGATATGAAAATTATAATAGTTTTGTTATAGCGGATATCCCAGGATTGATTGGAGGTGCTCACCTCGGAGTTGGGCTGGGCACGAGATTTCTGAGGCATATTGAGAGAACCAGCCTTGTGCTTCATCTCATTGACATTTCAGAAACCAGCCTAAGAGAGCCAATTGACGATTTTAACGCGATAAACACTGAATTGGCATTGTATAATCCTTCTCTGGCAGAAAAACCCCAAATAATAGCCATTAATAAGATGGATATACTTATATCTGAAGAGAGGTTTCTAAAGGTGAAGGCGCATTTTAGAGAGATGGGTATTGAGGTCTTCCCAATATCTGCCCTAACAGGAGGGGGGATTAAAAACCTGATCGATCATATTTTTAAAAGTCTTCAAGTAATCAAAAGCAGATAAACAGAATAAGGCGTATACTTACAAAAAAGAAAATGAGCCAAAAGTATCCGAGGAGAGGTCTCCTCAAAAGAGTAAAGAGGATAGTGATAAAGATAGGGAGTAGTGTTCTGACCTTTAATGATGGGGAGCTTCAGTCAAAGATATTCAGAGGACTGGCCAGAGAGATATCCATCTTAAAGTGTGAGGGGTATGACTCTGTTATTGTATCATCAGGTGCTATCAGTGCTGGAATAAATAAATTAGGGATTTGTGAAAAACCAAAGAACATCCCTGAGAAACAGGCCGTTGCAGCGGTTGGGCAATCCATTCTTATGTGGAACTATGAGATGTCATTTTCTAAATATAATCAAAAGGTTGCTCAGGTTCTGCTTACCCATGACGATCTAAGTAGCCGAAATAGATACTTAAATGCCCGTAATACCCTTTCAACCCTGATAAATTTTGGAATTATTCCAATTATAAATGAAAATGATTCAGTCTCTGTGGAAGAGATAAAATTTGGGGACAACGATAACTTGTCTGCGCTTGTTACAAATCTTATAGGTGCGGATCTGCTTATAATCCTTACCGATACCAATGGGCTCTATGATAGAAATCCATGGAGTTGTAAAGATGCTGAGTTGATTCCTTTGGTTGAAAAGATCTGCAGTAAGATAGAAAAGATCGCAGGAGATACAGCAAGCCCGACTTGCATTGGAGGGATGATTACAAAGGTTCAGGCAGCTAAGAAAGCAGCTATATTTGGGCTGCCTACAATCGTTGCCAATGGCAAGGTAGATGGGATTATAGGCAAGATAGTAAAAGGAGAATCAGTAGGAACTCTGTTTTTACCGAAGGACAATAAAATTACTAGCCGGAAGCATTGGATTGCCTTTAC
Organism: Thermodesulfobacteriota bacterium; assembly: GCA_034189035.1. GTDB lineage: Bacteria > Desulfobacterota > UBA8473 > UBA8473 > UBA8473 > JAUXFK01. The sequence continues at coordinate 25,426 of JAXHVA010000034.1, read as the reverse complement.
CCTCAAACCGAAAGGAGAGATTATTATAGATAGGGGAGGGCAGGATGCGATTGTTAATAGCGGAAAGAGCCTCCTCCCTTCAGGGGTTCTGGATGTGATTGGGAAGTTTAGGATTGGTGATTCAGTGAGTTTGGTTAACCCAGATAGATTAGAGTTTGCCAGAGGTTTGGCAAATTATAGTTCAGAAGAGTTAATAAAGATCAAGGGGCTAAAAACTTCAGAAGTAGAGAGTAAACTGGGGTATAAATACTTTGATGAGATAATCCATAGAGATGATTTAGTTGTTTTGTAGTTTGATCAAATAAACTACATGAATGGGAGTTTAAAATGACCATACAAAACCAGATTGCAAAGATTGCAAAGGATGCAAAGAGGGCCTCTAGGATATTGAGTAATCTTTCATCAAGAACAAAGACCGATGCATTAATCAAGATGGGTGATGGGCTTTTGAATCAGAAAGATTTCTTAAAAAAAGAAAATAAGAAAGACCTGGAGATGGCAAAAGGAAAGGGCCTTTCAGAGGCTTTTATAGATCGATTAATCCTCAGTGATGCTACTATAGTTGAAATGGCTGAGGGATTAAAAGAGGTTGCAGTGCTGCCCGACCCTGTGGGTGAAGTGACAAAGATGTGGAAAAGGCCAAATAATCTTATGGTCGGGAAAGTCAGAATTCCCCTTGGGGTGATCGGAATTATCTACGAATCTCGTCCCAATGTTACGGCTGATGCTGCTGGTTTATGTTTGAAGTCTGGGAATGCTGTAATCCTAAGAGGAGGATCAGAGGCTATAAAATCAAATCTAGCTATTGTCAGTATATTGCAGGATGTTATACAAGGAGAGGATATACCAAAGGAGGCAATACAGATAATTCCGATTACGGATAGGGCTACTATAGGCGAAATGTTACAGTTAGAAGAGTATATCGATGTGATCATCCCAAGAGGTGGAGAAGAACTGATCAGATTCGTTGTCCAGAACTCAGCTATCCCGGTCATAAAGCATTACAAGGGCATATGTCATATCTTTGTAGATGAAAGCGCAGATCCTAATATGGCGAAAGACATAATAATGAATGCAAAGATTCAGCGTCCGGGAGTCTGTAATGCTTTGGAGACCCTTTTGGTACATAAAGCAATTGCAGCCGATTTCCTGCCGTCTGTCATCCAGGAATTGAAGGATAATGAGGTAGAGGTTCGCGGTTGCCCAAGGGTTATTGATGTTGTGTCCGGTATAGGCAAAGCGAGTGAGGAAGACTGGTATGAGGAATACCTCGAATTGATTCTATCGATTAAGGTAGTGGATAGCCTTGATGAAGCAATAGAACATATCACCAGGTATGGGTCATCTCATACTGAGTCTATCGTCACATCCAATTATGAGAACTCTCAGAGGTTTCTAAAGGAAGTAAATTCTTCGGTAGTACTTGTAAATGCATCAACCCGTTTCAATGATGGAAATCAATTAGGCCTCGGTGCAGAGATAGGGATAAGCACAACTAAGCTCCATGCATTTGGCCCCATGGGGTTGGAAGAGCTAACGGCCTGTAAATTTATCGTATATGGGAATGGACAGATACGGTCTTAGCCCTGTAAGAACTTCGCTTTCGTGTTGAGAGCTTTGAAGAATTACCCCTTATTAATTTTTTGACCTATATAAGCTCGCTACATGGAAAATTCTCAAACTCACTCACCCTTTAGGTGGGGAGATGTGAATTTTCTACATTACGCTCGCTAAGATGGGTTCCCAAAAATTTATGGATTCGCCTTCAGGGGTAATTTTTTAAAGCTCACAGAATTTTATGCAAAGGTCTCGTGTTATAAGGAGGTTTGTTTGAGGATTGGCCTTTTCGGTGGAACTTTTAATCCAATACATGTGGGGCACCTTCGCTCTGCTGAAGAGATAAGGGAATTATTTCGCCTAAGGCAAATTGTCTTTGTTCCTTCAGCGATCCCACCTCATAAAGATGAAATGGAGATTATCTCTCCTTTTCATCGTATTGAGATGGTCAACCTTGCGATCGAAGATAATCCGGTCTTTTCTTCCTCTGATGTAGAGATAAAGAGACCTGGGAAGTCATATTCTATAGAAACGATCAACCATTTCAAAACAATGCACAGTTCAGATTTGGAACTGTTCTTCATTATGGGGATAGATACCTTTAAGGACATATCAACATGGAAGGATTACGGATCTCTCTTCTCCTGTTCCAATTTTGTGGTTACAACAAGACCTGGTTATCAACGACCAAAGCTGGAAGGCATTTTGCCTTTGGAAGTTGTCAGGGATTTTTCTTATTATCCCGAAGAAGACAGGCTTATTCATATATCGAGTCTGTCAATATACTTTCGGGACATTACTCATCTCGATATATCCTCAAGTATGATCAGGAGAAGGATCGAAGGGGGGTCATCCATTCGTTATCTCCTTCCGGAAAGGGTAATAGAATACATTCAAGTGAATGGAATCTATAGAGATTCCTGAGTTTTGTAGATCACTTTTTTTACCAACTTAAACTGAAAGAGAGGTCTGCTTATGTCAGAGATAAAGGTTGGAGAGGTAGTCAAGTTCTATGCGAAACCAGGTGTAGCTGCTATAAAGGTAACTGAAGGCACTCTTCATGTAGGAGATACAGTACGATTCAAAGGGTATACCACGGATTTCAAAGAAGAGATTCAGTCAATGCAAATCGAAAATGAGACTGCAGAAAAGGCTGAAGCAGGGCAGCTGGTAGGAATTAAGGTAAAGGACAGGGTTAGAGGTGGTGATACGGTCTATAAGGTTGTTGATGAAGATTAACCACTTTAACGCTCAGACAAGATGTGCATTAAAATTTGACCGTTGTTGAACCTTGATGGTAGCTTTCTATTTCATAACACTAAAATGATACAAGCAATGATGTTTTTAATAAAGGAGCAATAGATGCCTATATCTAATAAGATTAAGAGTGCTTTGGATCGAGGTTCCTGGATTCGAAAGATGTTTGAAGAGGGTGACAGGCTAAAAGCAAAACTAGGAGCTGAAAATGTCTATGATTTTTCTCTCGGCAATCCTTATAGCGAACCTCCTGAAGACTTTTTAAATGAGCTTAAAAGGATTGTGAATGATCGAACTCCAGGGATGCATCGATACATGGCGAACGCAGGATTTATTGAGACAAGAGAGACCATCGCTAGGGTATTAGCAGAAGATTCGGGCATGGATTTTAAGTGGGATCATATAACCATGTGTTGTGGCGCAGGTGGCGGTCTGAATGTAGTTTTAAAGGCCATTCTTGATCCAGGCGATGAGGTGATCGTCCTCACTCCTTTCTTTGTTGAGTACAGATTCTATATAGACAACCACGGGGGTATATGTCTAGAGGTATCTACCAATGAAAGGTTTGAAATTGACTTGGACGCATTAGATCATGCGATCAATTCAAAGACCAGGGCTGTTATTATTAATTCCCCGAATAACCCGACAGGAGTAATTTACAATTCAGGGTCATTGAAGGGGCTTGATAGGCTTTTGAAGAAAAAGGAAAAAGAACTGGGTAGTGTTATCTATGTGATTTCAGATGAACCGTACAAGAAGTTGGCCTATGACGGCATTGAGCCTCCAGATATATTTAAGCTGATAGACAACAGTATTGTAGTAACCTCCCATTCCAAAGATCTCTCAATCCCAGGAGAGAGGATTGGTTATATAGCGATAAGCCCCAAAGCCGCTGATATTGGTGATCTTATAAATGGGATTACCTTTTCAAACAGAACCCTTGGTTTTGTAAATGCACCTGCATTGATGCAAAGGGTTGTGGCTAATTTGCAGAGGGCTTGTGTAGATGTAAATGATTATCAGGAAAAAAGGGACCTGTTCTATGAAAGCTTAACAGAGATGGGGTATGAAATCGTTAAACCTCAGGGTGCATTCTACTTGTTCCCAAAGTCTCCTTTAGAAGATGACGTGGCTTTTGTAAAGGAGGCTCAGAATAAGAATATCCTGGTTGTTCCAGGGAGTGGATTTGGGACGCCTGGCTATTTTCGCATAACATACTGCGTAGAAAAAAGGTGTATAGAGGATTCGCTTAAAGGCTTTGAAGAACTGGCCTTAGAATGTGGATTAAAGGGGAAGTGAGGTTAATTGAGTTATTTCAGAAAAAATATAGAAGAAATGGAGGGGTATTGCCCAGGAGAGCAACCCCATGAAAGAGAATACATCAAACTGAATACAAACGAAAATCCGTATCCTCCTTCTCCAAAGGTTATTGATAGAATAAAAGAAGATGCAAATGCATTGCTTCGTCTTTATCCATCTCCTATGGCGGATCCACTGAGGAAAAAGGCAGCAGAAATATACGGTGTTCATCAGGACAATATACTGGCAGGCAATGGCGCTGATGACCTGCTTTCTATCCTGGTTAGATCGTTTGTAAACCAGGGAGACTCTGTAGTACTAACGGACCCTACGTATACCCTTTATGATACGTTGGTTACCATTCAGGAAGGAAATATTTTTAGAGTATCACTCGCAGATGACTTTGACATTCCAGAAGAATTCATAAACACGGATGCAAAGTTGACCTTTCTCGCCAATCCAAATTCTCCTTCTGGAACATTTATCCCTGTTGAGAGGATCGAAGGATTTGTTAAAGGATTGGATGGTGTATTGGTTGTGGATGAGGCCTATGTAGATTTTGCTTGTGAGACTACAATCCCGCTGATTCATAAATACCCCAACATAGTAGTACTGCGTACTTTTTCCAAGTCATTTTCGCTGGCTGGATTACGTATCGGTCTTGCCTTTGCCCACCATGGTCTGATACAGGGGATGGCAAAGGTAAAAGACTCGTATAATCTTAATCGGATGAGTATCGCTGCTGCCACTGCTGCACTCGATGATATCCGATGGATGGAAGAGAACGTAGCAAAGATAAAGAAGACCAGGGAGTCCCTCATTGTATCTTTGAGAAAAATAGGATTTCAGGTATATCCATCCCAGAGTAACTTTATCCTGGCAAGGATTCCCGATAAAAACCTAAGGGATATCTATGATGAATTAAAGAGAAGGGGTATCCTTGTGAGATATTTTGATACGCAAAGGCTTCAGGACTGCATTCGCATTACCATAGGTACGGATGATGATATATCAGTCCTTCTCAATGAGATATCAAGGATAGTAAAATAAACAGAAGGTAAAAACCTAGCTTCTGAAAAGAGTCGCTTCAATGATGGTCAAATTTTAATCCGTGTAAAATTCCCATCCAAGTGAGCGTAAAGAAAGAACAGTATGTCACTATTCAATTCAGGAATTCGATAATTAAATATTTCAAGAATTAAATGTGAGGTTATCTCCCTGTTCTTTCTAAACGTTCACTAAGGCGCTCAGACAATACAAGCATTAAAATTTGACCATCGTTGAAGCTTGCTGATAATTTTCTATTTCATAGTGCCAAAATGATACAACAAAAGGAGAGAATGGATGGAGGAGGTAAAGACATAGGGATTGATAGGGAGAGTGCCCTTTGCCTTATGCGGAAATATTTGAAGAAGGATAACCTCCAAAAGCATTCACTAGCCACAGAGGCCGTTATGAGGGCCATGGCAAGAAGGCTGGGCTACGATGAGGATTCATGGGGTATTACAGGGTTATTACATGATCTTGATTACGAACAGACCCATGACAACCCTTCCATACACGGATTGAAAACAACGGAGATCCTTGAAAGAAAAGGCGCAGACCCAAAGATCATTCAAGCGATAAAAGCCCACAATGCAGAGGCATTGGGGTTGCAACGAAAGAGTGATTTCGATTTTGCCCTCACCTGTGCCGAGTGTATAACCGGTTTGATCATTGCTACAACCCTGGTCTATCCTGATAAGAAGATTGCCAGCGTGAAGAGTAAATCCATAATCAAGAGGATGAAGCAAAAAGAATTTGCAAGGAATGTAAGCAGAGAGCTGATTCAAGAGTGCGAGAAGGTCGGTATACCGCTTACGGAGTTTGCAGAGTTAAGCCTCAATGCAATGAAGGATATTGGTGAAGAGTTAGGGTTGTAACACGGTATTTTGGATAGAATCAGAGAAAAAAGATGGCTACAGCATTGAAAGGGGAACTGAGCCATCTCAAAGAAGAGATGGCTCGTTTTGCAAAGCAACATATTGCAAGCAGGGATGACTTGCACGCATTGGATGCTTTTCCACGTGATATCTGGGGCAAGATGGGAGAAGAGAACCTCTTAGGGATCAATTTACCAAAAGAATATGGAGGCCGTGGAGGAAACTCTCTTTCGTTAGCAGTGGCAGGCGAGATTCTGACCCAAAAAGGGCACAACCTCGGAATTGCTGTTTCCTGGCTGATCCATCATGTGGTTTCCCGCTTTTTGATCATGGATTTTGGGGATAACAGACAACACGAGATGTATCTCAACAGATTGGCAAGTGGCAGGATTACACCCTCTATAGCTGTTTCAGAACCAAAAAGGGGTACACACCCAAAGTATATAGAAACATCAGCAAATCGCCAGGGTGATTCCTTTGTGCTCAATGGAGAGAAGACCTACCTCACAAATGGCCCTATAGCAGATCTTTTTATCGTTATTGGAATCACTGAGGTGAGTGAAGGAAAGAAGCGCTTTACAGCGTTCATCGTTCCGAAGGAGACAGAGGGACTCTCATTGACTGAGCCGATGAAGCTCGATTTCTTTCGACCTGCTCCCCATGGTGGAATCGTACTCTCTCGCTGCCTTGTCCCTGCGTCAAACATCCTCGGTAAGGAGGGTTTTGCATATGAGAAAATGGTAAAACCGTTCAGAGATATGGAAGATGCGCTGATGATGGGCCCCATGATTGGGGGCATAGAGAGTCAGTTTGAAGTTCTCTTGAGTTTAATTGTAAAGCAAGGTATTGATAAGACAGATGATCTAAAGAAGGATTTAGGCAGACTGCAGTCTATCATCCATACACTTCGAATTATTGCCTATGAAGGAGCAAGTATGGTGGATAGCCCTGTTAAACATCCTGAATTTCTCTCTTTATTGGTCTCATTTCGACACCTTTCAAGACAATTTCAAGATCTCTTTGAGCTGCTCGTCGACAGTGCAGGCATCGAATACAATACAGCCCTCCATCGAATAACCAATGACATGGTACATGGTATTGGAATAGGAAAGAATATTGCCCAGCTTAAACTGAAAAAAATAGGTGAGAAAAGACTCTCAGGAAAGGAATCCGATGAACTCGCTTAGTAATGAAAAGTTTGCCTCCATAGAAAATATTCAAAAAGGCTTCAAAGATAAAGAATACATATGCAGTAAAAAGATTGCGACTACCGTATATCTTGCATATCACTTAGATAAACCTATACTTGTGGAGGGGCTCGCTGGTGTTGGCAAGACCGAATTGGCCAAAACAGCAGCAAAATATCTTGGTGCCCCATTAATCCGTATGCAATGCTATGAAGGGCTTGACGAATCAAAGGCGCTCTACGAGTGGAAATATGGGAAACAACTCCTTTACACCCAGATGCTCAAGGATAAATTGAATGACGTATTGGATGGGGCAAAGGGTCTTTCAGAGTCTATTGACAAACTCCATCAATACAATGACATCTTTTTTTCTCTATCTTTTCTTGAGCCAAGGCCATTACTCAAAGCACTGCAACAAAAGGACGGGGCTGTCCTTTTAGTCGATGAAATTGATAAGTCGGATCATGAGTTTGAGGCATTTCTATTGGAGATCCTTTCGGATTTCCAGGTGTCCATTCCAGAGATTGACACGATCAGTGCAGAAACCAAACCTTTTGTATTTCTTACAAGTAACAATACCAGAGAGCTCAGTGAGGCCCTGAAACGGAGGTGTTTACATCTTTACATACCCCTGCCTGAGCCTGAGCTTGAAAAGGAGATCATCCGTGTTCGGGTTCCGGATATTTCCGAAAAACTAAGAATCCAGTTGGTTTCCTTTATTCAGCAGTTGAGGGAACTGGACTTAAAGAAGATCCCGTCCATAAGCGAGACTATAGACTGGGCCAGGGTACTGCTTTTACTCCATGCAGATAAACTGAGTACAGACCTGATAAGAGAGACACTCCAGACTGTTTTAAAATTTGAAGAGGATATCAAGGCAACTGAAGAACATATCTATGAGATGAACAGAAAGGCAATAAAAGAGGCCGCGATCTAAAAAAGTATCCGGTTTCACAGGATAATGATTCGGATGGTCTTAACGAGAGTTTTCGACCTATGCGGTTATGTAAAGCTGTGGTCAGCGCCCGCTGGTTGCTTCATTTGCTTCTTATACGCAAGAGCTTGGCAAGCATCTGAATAGACATCAAAGCTACAGCCATGTTATTTATAAAGTATAATGTGAGCCCGCAGTTCATAAGGAGCAAATGAAACAACCAGCCAGCACTGACTGCACAGATACAACATTTTTGAGTGATTTACAGATGGAACAGATTATAGAAGATTTTATTCTAGCGCTTCGAAGCTCAGGGGCAAGGATATCAATACCTGAGAGTATAGATGCAATGAATACAGTAAAACTAACAGGTTATGATGACAGGGATGTCTTAAAAGATTCTCTGTCCGCTGTATTGGCAAAATCCCTTTACGAAAAAGAGATATTTGAGGACTGTTTCGATAGGTTTTTTTCATTTAAAACATTTTCGAAGCAGATAGACAGTTCGTCTGACAGCAGTGAAACAGAAATACAAGAAGAGAATTCTTTACTCTCTCAGATGATCCTCTCGGGTGATACTGGAGGTCTTGCAGCTTCCATAAAAGAAGCTGCGAATGAAGTTCATATCACGGGGATACAATTTTTTACTCAAAAAGGACTCTATATGCATAGAATTCTTAGGCATATGGGGATTAATGATCTGAAGAGGGATATAAAAAGACTTACCTTACAAGATACAGACATGTCAAGAGATATGGCTGAAAAACTGGATAAGGGTAAAGAGTACCTTTTTGAAATTGTTAAGGATTTTATAGAGCAACAGTTTTCCCTGTTTTCTCAATTAACACAGGAAAACCTGCTTGAAGATTATCTGAAACGTATCAAGCTGTCTAACTTAGAGCAAAGGGATTTTCATCGAATGCATGTCATTATTCAAAAGATGGTGAAACGTTTGAATGATATTCATTCAAGAAGAAAGAAGGTTTACAAGAGAGGGCAACTCGATTTTAGGAAGACCATTAGGAACAACATTACGTATCAAGACCTTATCTTCGATATTCGATGGAAAAAGAAGAAGGTGGATCGTCCGGATGTTGTTGCTATCTGTGATGTCAGCCGTTCAGTAGAGGCCGTAGCAAGGTTTCTTTTGCTTTTTTTATACAGTTTGAATAAGTCTCTTGTTAGAATAAGGACGTTTATATTCTGTTCTAATCTCATAGAGGTGAGCCATATCTTCGATGAATATCCTGTTGAAGAAGCCTTGATAAAGTTACAAAGCGGTATGGGGCTTGGGATTATTCTGGGACGGACAGACTATGGGCAGGCTTTTTGTGATTTTGAGAAAGACTGGTCTCATATCCTAACCAACAAGACAACTGTTCTCATACTTGGAGATGCCAGGAATAATTACTGTGACCCACAGGTAAGAATCTTAAAGTCGATCCAAGAGAGAAGCAAGAGGCTCATTTGGTTAAACAATGAACCGAGATCATTCTGGGGCATTGGGGATTCAGAGATGAAAAGGTACCTGCCATACTGTCATGTTGCAAAGCAATGCAATACTGTAACTCACCTGGAGAGGGTTGTGGATTCTCTCTTATGAAATGTTTAAAACTAGGTCTCTTTCGCTCCATGTAAAATCATCAGTGGATATACCTTCTTTTAAATCTACCTCCGCCTTGATTGATAGAATTTCATCTATGTTTTTCATAAAGACATCTACAAGGTCAGGATCAAAATGTTGTCCGCGTTCCTTTTTGATCATATCGCAGGCCACATCTACTGGATAAGGATCCTTGTAAGGTCGTTTGGAAGTAAGCGCATCAAAGACATCGACCAACCCAACAATCCTGCCAACTATGGGAATTTTCTTTTTATAAAGACCATAAGGGTACCCTTTACCATTCCATTTTTCATGGTGGGAGATGGCTATCTGTTCAGCGATTCGGAGTATCTTACCCCTCGAATTTGCCAGTATGTCTGCCCCTATAAGGGTATGGGCTTTTATGCATTCGAATTCTTGTTCTGTCAATCTTCCGGGTTTAAGCAACATGTTGTCTGGAACCCCGACTTTTCCCACATCATGCATAGGAGAAGCATAGAGTATGTCTTGAACTCCATCGGCCGGCAACCCAATTTTTTCGGCGATCAAAGCGCTATATAGACTGATACGTTTTATATGATTGCCAGTGTCTTCATCTTTATATTCAGCTACAAGGACAAGACGATGGATGGTATCGATATATGCTTCCTGAAGCTCCTGATTAACAGCCTTAAGCTCTGAGACCGCCTTGTTAAGATCAATCGCATACTTCACGATTTGCTGATTTCCGGCTTCCAGTGCTTCTTTCTTTTGTTTTTCGGATTTATAGACCACAGCAATATCTTTCGCATACTTTTTTAGTTGGTCAAAATCGTAGGTATCCTTAGAAAGGCTTTTTTTCTCCATTAAATTTATCTGTAATCTTATTATCGACCTTTTTTTTATGGTAGCCTGAATCCACAAGTCCAAACAGGAAAGAAAGTTAATCTAAAAAGTCTAGTATCTTTACCATAACAACTGTTTCGATATAGTTGAGATCCAATGGCTTCGTAATGTAGCTATAAGCTCCTATATCAATAGCTCTCTTTGCCAATTCGTGATCAGCAACAGCAGTGATCATGATAATACCGATTTTTGAATCAATCTTTTTTATTTCCTGAAGGGTATCTATCCCCCCCATGCCTGGCATTATAACATCGAGCAATACGATATGAGGTCTGACCTCTTTTACTTTTTTTATTGCAGATATCCCATCTAGAGCGGTATAGACTTCATATCCTTTTGAACTTAAAAATTCATTTAAAGCATTGCATACTTCAGGTTCATCGTCTACTACTAAAATTCTCTCCATTCTCTATAGGTCTCCCCAAAAAAAATTAATTATCAATATTTTTGGCTGATGGAAGCTCAATATAAAAAGAAGCCCCTTTTGGTTCTCTATTTTCAGCCCATATTCTACCACCGAGATCTTTTATGATACTGTATGATATAAAGAGTCCCAGACCTGTGCCCTGGTCGGGGTTTTTTGTCGTGAAAAAGGGATCAAAAATCTTATCCATATTACTTTGATTAATACCGGCACCTGTATCGGAGATTATTACCTGTACATAATCTCCTGATTTTACAGATTTTGTTACAATGTCTAACATCTTGACTTCCTGGCCTGCCATGGAAGTAGATGCATTTGAAATAATATTCAAAAGTACCTGTTCAAACCTGTCTCTTTCTAATTGTATCGAGGGGAGGTCAGGGTGGTATTGAACGTCAGTACGGATGTTTTCTATCTTAAATTGAGGTGCGTATAGAGTCAAAACATGCCCGATCACCATATTCAGGTCGCTTACAGTAGTATGCTTTTTATAGACACGAGAAAATTGGCCTAGATCTTTGGTAATTTCAACGATGCGGTCTAATTGATCCTTGCAGATAGTTACAGCGTTTCTTGCTTGATCCGACAGTTCCTCTGTCATGCTCAATAATTGAAGTCTCATGGATATGATATTGACAGGGTTAAGGACCTCATGCGCAACACCTGCTGTGAGTCTGCCTATAGCAGCGAGTTTTTCAGATTGAATCAACATGTCCCTGGTTTCTTTAAGCTCTTTGTATGCGGCCTGCAACTCTTTCCTTCTTTGTTTTTCAGATTTGTAGACCTCAGCAATATCTTTTGCATACTTTTTTAATTGATCAAAATCGGACGAATCCTCTAGAAGGTTTTTGTTTTCCATAAAGTCTTCCCGTGAATCTCTATTGATGGATTTTTGTATGTTGCGAAGTCAGAAAATTTGGCTATCCAAGGACTTCTTCAACCCTCTTTATCAACTCTAACGGACTGAAAGGTTTTGTAAAATAGTCGTCTGCCCCGACTTCAATACCCTTTTCCTTATCGATTTCCTGGCCCTTTGACGATAACATGACTATGACACATTCCTTGGTTTCAGGGGTTCTTTTTAGGATTCGGGTCGCCTCAAGTCCATCAATTTTTCCAGGCATCATAATGTCCATAATGATCAGTTCAGGTCTTTCCGCCCTAGCAACTTCTATGGCCTTCTCTCCATTTTCTGCATGAAATACGCGATAATCGCCTGAGCGAAGCGTCACTTCCACAAGTTCTCTCACCTCGAGTTGATCATCTACAATGAGAATCTTTTTCATTTTCTGCTCCCCTTTAGAACTAAAATAAGAAATAATGACGAATGAGTTTTTACCAAATAAGTAGAAATTACGTTATTGGTATTGTAAACCGCACTGTTGTTCCTTTGCCAAGTTCACTTTCAATCCAGACCTTGCCACCATGAGCCTCGATAATGTACTTAGTAATCGTCATGCCTAACCCTGTTCCCTCAGGGGCAGTATCAGAGGTCTTTGCCCTGTAAAACTTATCGAATATCTTCTCAACCTGATCTGGGGTCATACCGATCCCATGGTCTTCAACCGATATCTGGTAACTGTCTTTATGCATTTCCCCAGATACACGGATCACCCCATCTTCAGGAGAATACTTAACCGCATTGCTGAGGATATTCATTAAGACCTGTTCAATCTTTTCACTATCCATAAATACCTTTACGGGTTCCTCTGGTAACAAAACCATCTCAAAGCTGTGTTTTGGAGACATTTCTTGAAAATATGGAATTATATTCTTAATGCTGTCCACAGCGTTACATTTCACTCCGCTAAGAGTAAATCCCAGGCCGGATTCTATCCGGGATATATCCAAAAGATCGCTGATGATCATTGCTAGACCTACAGCTTGTTTATTAATATAGGTCAAAAACCTTTTTTTCTCTTCTTCTAGAAGATCATCTTTTATAAGCAATATCTCTGAAAATCCCTGAATCGATGTGAGAGGGGTTCTAAGTTCATGAGCCGCTGTGGAGATAAAATCCGTCTTCATTCTGTCTAGGTCTCGCAATTTTGTAATGTCATTCAATGCTGTGACAACGCCCATTACTTTACCTTCTCTACTTTTCAGACATGCCGTGTTGCCACTCAGCACCCTGCTGTTAAATCCCTCAGGGTCTTTATACTCCAATTCGAATTCGTATCCCATCCTTTCTTCCTTACGGGTTGTGAATATCTTTTCTTTGAGGGTTTTGTCATTGATACAAAGATCGATCTTCTTGCCCAGCACCTTTTTCATGGTAATTCCTAAAAGGCACTCAGCAGCGGGGTTGATTAAGATGACCCTGTTTTGCAAATCAGTAACAAGAATGCCGTCTGCTGTGTTATGGAGGATGACATCGAGTTTTTCCTTCTCCTCAGACAGCTCTTTGGTAGCGGCCCTGACATTCTCTTCTAATTCCATGTTAAACTGTTTAAGCGCTTCCTCCGTCTTCTTCCTCAGAGTGATATCTCTGGATACAGCAACAATATCGCTTGATTTCCCATCGGAATCTATTGTTACGGATAGGCTTAAACTTGTTGGAAATGTCGATCCGTCTTTACGTTTCACTAGATATTCTGAAGCGATGATTTTTTTTCTGCTTATGAGTTTTTCGAGATCTTTATAGAATTTTTTCCGGTCTTCTTCGGTTGAGAGTATGTCTTGCGCATTTTTTCCAATTAACTCCTCTTTTATATAACCGAGTTGATCCATGGCCGCTCTATTCAAATCGATAATTCTTCCCGATAAATCAGTGATTACAACCCCATCAATCATAGTTTCGAGAATGGTTGCTGCCCTTTTCAGATTCTCTTGTGCCTGTTTACGCTCGGTAATATCTTGAATCGTACCTATTGAACGAATCGTCTTTCGTGTTTCATCAGTGATATCTTTAGCTTTTGTGTGAACAATCCGAAGTTCCCCATCAGGTCTTACGATTCTATAGACAATATCAAAGATGCCAGAGTTTTTTACTGATTCTCTATATGAGTTATTGACGAATTCTCTGTCATCAGGATGGATAATATTAAGAGCGGCTTCATAGGTTGCATCAAACTCTTGTGGCTCTAAACCGAATATTCGATAGACCTCGTCTGACCATTTGAGTTTATTTCTAGTAAGATCTAAATCCCAATTGCCCAAATGGGCAATACTCTGGGCTTCAGCAAGGCTATTCTCACTTTCTCTCAGTGCTTCCTCTGCACGTTTGCGCTCAGAGATTTCTGTAAGGAGTTCTAGGTTTATCTTTGTAAGGTCTGCAGTGCGTTTCTTTACACGCTGTTCCAGTTGATTATGGGCCTTTTGTAAGGACTCTTGTGTTCGTTTATGCTCACTCAATTCGTTATGCAGGGCAGCTGTCTTCTCCTGAATCTCAGCTTCCAATTCATCGGTATGGATAAATATTTTCCCTGTAAGGGGGTGTAACAATTGGAGCATACCAAAGGTGCCAAGCAGTATCAAAGCAATGATGATAGTACCAATCAAAACAATCTGATTGTAAACAAGAGCGTAAAATTCTTCTTTGTTTATCTTAACTACAATACCCCACTTGATGCCTTTAACAGGGCTATAGGCAATGACCTCTGATCCATTGCGGGATCTGTTGGGATAGAGAACCCCTCTCTTATTATAAAAGGCATTATACATGGCGGTTCCAATCGGAGAGTCCCTAAGGACGATCTCAGCAGTATTGTTTTTGCTGTCTCTTTGAGGAAATAATAGCTGGCAATGGTCATAGTGCTGTATTCCTAGAACAGTTTCTCCAGTCTCTCCCAGACCTGTATAATCCTCCACAATTCGTTGAAGACCCGAAAGTGTGAAGAGAAAAACATCCCTTCCGATTTGCATCGATTGGCTGTTAACAATAAAGGCACTTACTATCAAATAGGATTTATCTCCCTCGGTTATTGGACCCTCAATATACACCTCTTTGGTTTCTATATATTGTATATGCCGAAGTTCCTCTGATATTGACTGTCCAACTTCAATCATAAGGTTCCCTTTCTGATCGAAACGGCTAATCCCTGCAACATCTTCAAATCGATTGAGGGCATCGATCAGGATAGGTTTGCTAAAATTTACATACTCATTTAGGTTGATCTTGCCTTGGTTGTATGCCTTTAGCTTTTCTCGAGTTTTACTTTTGCTGGATGTATGTAAAGCAATCTCCTTCGTTTTTGATAGGTATTCCTCAATCGCCGTGGTTTTTGCTTTGAGGAAAAAGAGCAGATTCCTTTCTTCGTCTTTTTTTAGCTGGTTATATAAAGGGATTATACTCACTAATGCAACGAGTACACCGATTACCAGAATGCTCACAGCTGAAAAGACAACTATAGATCTCTTTACTCCCTTTAAAGTGTTTCCCTCAGCCATAGAGCTATTCAGACATCTTAAATTTAATAGATATAAAATAAAGCATTTCTTTTACCGACTTTTTTTACCGTGTGTTTCTATTTTCTGTGCAACTTTTTTATACTTCTGAGGTTAAATAACATAGGTTATTTTGTATTAATATCAGCTAATAGGATTAACAAACCATAATATGAGCCTGTTGGATTCGATTCTATAACATCTTACCCAATACTGCGGTAATCTCGCCAAAATTACTATCCTTGTATGTCAAAAATCGTGGCCTCAAAATATGTCCCTTTGATATAGTATCGGCATTTCTATCTGGTAAAATTAGGATAATACTGATGCCACGAAGAAGGTCTCGAATAGACAAAAGATCATAGAGGTCTTCTCTGGTCGAAGCCATAAGAACTGCGATTATCGAATCATATCTGGGCTTTCGAAGCCTTTGGGTAAGGCTTTTAATCGTTCTGTGAGTCTCTCCCTTGCCCTTTGGAACTATTGTATCAATGACCTTTTGCAAACGTTCTCCTGTTTCTTCCTTTTCTGTCGTGTAAAAGAGCAAATTCATCTTAGATATTTCTCCTTTGTACAGATTGATAAGGATATTCAGAAAACCGTATTAAGTGGAATCTATCCATAAATTGCCATTTTGCTCGATTCTTTACTTTCCTTTACCTTGAACTAAATTGTCCCTTTATAAACAATTTCCAATAAAAACTACAGCAAGAAATGTACCAGAAATGAGTCGGCATTTGTGGGAATTATTGTTAGCTTCGTGTTGGTTGGAGAATCTTACTTCATAGAGGTGAAGCTACTATAAATAGGGAGAACTAGAGATTAAAAATCCGAGGAAGTAAGATAATTGTTATAACTTGCAAGACGATTTCTAAGAAAATAAGAATCTATCTTGTAGGATGAGACATGTGAGGTAAGGCTCTACAAGAACTAAGGTTTTTTGGGTATCTCATATTTCTTTAAAAGTGCATACAAACGCGGTCTGGACAGACCAGACATAGAGCAGGCTTTTTTGATGTTGCCTTTTGTAAGTGACATCAGTTTTTCTAAATATTTTTTCTCTGCATCTGAAACGGTAAGTTCTCTAAAATCTTTCATTGTAGAAAGTTTTCCGGACTCATTAACCATTCCCAACTCATCTTCCTTTGTCGATTTTTTTTTATTCATTAAAGCTCGAGCGACCTGGATGCGAATCTCCTTTGCCAGGTGTTTTGGAAAGAGAGTGGGCTCGTTTTGTGCAACGGCAATGGCCCTTTCTATGGTATTGATCAGTTCGCGGACATTTCCAGGCCAGGTATATTCCTCCAAAACTTCAAAGAAATCTGATGACCCTCCCTTTATTCCTATATTATAGAGTTCGCAGAGTTTAGCGATATAGTGCAATGTTAGCTCTTTAATATCCTCGGTATGTTCTCTCAGCGGAGGTAAATGGATGACGAGAGACCGTAAACGAAAGAGAAGATCTTTTCTGAACTTCCCACGTTGTACCATCTCATCGAGATTCCGATTAGTTGCTGAAACGAGTCTGAAATCGCTCTTTATTTCTCGCTTACAACTCAGTGGGCGAAAACTGTGTTCGTCAATTACCCTAAGAAAGGCCTTCTGGACATTCAGCGGGAGTTCACCCACTTCATCTAAAAAGAGAGTTCCCCCATCTGACTGCATTATTAGACCTTCGTTTGCCCTGTCTGCACCTGTAAATGCCCCTTTTTCGTATCCGAAAAGCATGCTCTCTACCAGGGTCTCAGGGAGCACTGTACAATCCACTACAACAAAATTACCATTGGAGCGTAAGCCGTTCTCATGGATTGCAGATGCAAAGAGTTCTTTGCCAGTGCCTGTTTCGCCTGTTATGAGGACATTTGTATTGCTATTTGCAGCTTTGGCCAGTAGATCAAGACAGCTTTTCAACTGTATACTCTTTCCAATGATCCCCTCCCTTTTCAATGCCACATTTGTCTTGCCAGCGCTCCTTTCCTCACGGTATTGTATTGCACGTATGAGCGGTAAGGTCATCGCTTCTATTGAGGAGGGCTTTTCAATATAATCCCATGCTCCGTTTTCAACTGCAAGCTCAGCTCCATCTGGATCGCCTGCACCGGTGATGATAATAACCTCAGGAGGGGATGATCCCTCTTGAATCTTCGGCAATATATCGAGTCCGTTCCCATCTGGCATCCGTACGTCGAGATATACAATATCAAAACCCCCTGAGGAGGCCTCTTTTAGCCCTTGTTCCAGGGTTACCGCAGTTGCAGCCTCATGTCCCAATTGCCTGACCTTTAAAGAGAGCATTTCATTAAACATGTTGTCATCATCAATGATCAAAACGCTCGCCATTTTTTACCTCGTCTCTTATTCACTGTAAAGGATCTGCTTCATAATCAAGGCTGACATTTATCCTCTCGTATGAAGAATAAGAGGCTTGTTGAAAGAGCCACAACAATTGCAGCCAGATAGAATAAGGATTTCAATCCGTAGAATTTCGCCATATAACCGCCCAAGGCAAGACCTACTGCGGATGAAAGGCTGATAACTGCATTGAACCTGCCTACGATCTTTCCCCTCTTTTCCTTTACAGTCAAGTCTCCGAGAAGGGATGTGGATATAGTCTCTGTTACACCGTTTGTGATTCCGAGCATCCCCTGAAGAATATATAATTGATATGTTTCGTTTATAATCGTGTAAAGAAAGAGGACAATTGCATCTATATATGCCGTTAGAAACAGAAAGGGCCTTCTGCCGAGTCTGTCTGAGAAATGACCTGCAAGATAAGATGTAATAGACTGAAAGAATATCATAATACTGAAAGCGATTCCGAGTTTCTCCATACCGCCGCTCAGTCTCTCTACATGAACTACATAGAAGGGGCCAATGAGTCCGAATACTACTGACCATATTGAGCTGATAGTGGTAAATACAATGAGATTTCTGGCGTCTGATGAGCCCAAAGGTATTAAGCCTTCGCTCTGTATTTTGTGTCCTGTTTTACCATTGCCTCCAGTGAGGCATCGAGATAGGCCTTCTGGCAATCCAGTTTGTCTATATTTCCCTCCCTTAAAAATGTCATATATCTGCATCCACCAAAGCAAAGAGGCAGATACACACAATCAAGGCACTCCTCATTCTTCCAGATGCCGAGTCTTAAAGAAGAGGAATAGTCGGTTATACCGCTTTGGATATTACCTATAGCAAAGCCCTCCTTGCCGATAAAGGCCGGGCACTTATAGATAAGACCATCTAAGTTTACAACGTATGCGTTCATCTTCTCTACCATACAGAGTATCGGTGCCGGTTTTGGTGTATTATAGCCCCTCTTGAGTATCTCTTCCCTTAAGAAGACCGAAGCCTCTGATATCCAAGGCTCGTTTATGGACATACAGCCACCTCTATAGTCAACAGGCAAGGTGTCTCCTTCTTGGTTGTCCATCACAGGGTCGAATTTCACTGCAGAAATCCTGTCTGGTGTGAGGCCCTCCATTGAAAGATAATCGAGAAGCTGTACGAATCTTTTAAAGTTGTCTCTGTCAAAATTCCCGCCTATACCGATATCTACAATATCACACGTCTGTTTTATATTTCTTATGATGGTCTCAAAGCTTTCTCTTCCTGATTTAAACGGCCGGTATCTATTATGTATCTCTGCCGGGCCATCAAGTGTTATCTTGACACTCTCAAGACCCAATGCTACCAGGTCTTCTGCTACCTCCCTTGTAAACAGGGAGCCATTAGTGACAAGGGTGAAGATAAATGTCGCCCCCCTCTCTTGTACAAAGGATTTCAGTCTCTTTGCTATAGATTTGATCAGTCCAATACTGAGAAGGGGCTCTCCTCCATAAAAATCGACGAGGAGATATGCCTTGTCCTTGGTGAATTGCTCCTTAATGAACCCCACAAGACGATCCCCTATCTGATCCGTCATGTAGCGCTTCCCCTTGATCTGCCCTTCATAGCAGTATATACAGGCAAAGTTGCAGTCGAGATTGAGCACAGTGGTAATATGCAAACCATGGTTTTCTCTATTGACCTCATCGAAGAGAGAAAGAATGGATTGCCTTTCCTGTTTCCTGTCTGATACAATCATCCCGAGTCTTGATAAGATGGCCTCATCTGAAGGGCTGAGCGTGCCCTCTTTGATGGATTGGAGGGTCTCCTTATATACGAGGGTCTTCGATGCCTTCTTTGTAGAAAATAGAACGAAGCAGCCGGGTCTCTCTTCGTCAGGATATACTTTGCAATAATGTGAAAGTTCCATTATCCCTTGTAAAGGTTTTCAAAAAAAACAGGTTAATCTCTTGAGTCTTTTCTTGGTTATTACCTAAACGCAAAGAGTGCTCCGCGGCAGCACCCTCCTCTTGCGCCTGCCATATCTGCTGTATCGAGCCCTTCATCGAGTACAACTATCTCATGTTTTTTTGTATCCTCCATAGCATTTCCTCCATTTCTTTGAAATGTCTCCAATTTATGAAGAAGACACGGCCACTTCATCCTATGCTCTATATGCTGTATCGACGGAATGTCAATGAAACTTAAGTTTTATGCCGCCTTCGACCCATCTTTTAGGGTTCATGGAATCGCCATTGTAATACTGGAACCCGTTAAAGAGGTTGTGAGCAGTGAAGAAGAACTCTGTTGTGGTCTTGTCTTTGGAGAGTATCTCTTTATTGAGATTGAAATCCCAGATCAAATCATCGTATGATGCCTCCCATTCAGAATCGAGGTCCCACCATACATACTGGCCGAAGAGTTCGGCCTTGAGGGACCCCTTATCGTTGTATTTCACACTGAGGTTGTATGCATAGATCTCACCAGATCCGCTGTCATTCGAAGGGCTCAGATCCACATAGGCGAAACCTGTACCAAAAGACACCCTGTACTTGGAATCTGTTTCAGCCTCGAACTCAAAGCCTTTCCGCCTTACCTTACCTCTATTGACAAATATATCATTGAACGTGGGCGGGCCTGAACCGGCGTATTCAACGACCATGGCGTCTTCCATCCTGTGGTAAAAGACCGTTGCCTTTGTCCACAAGTGTCTGATAGAGGTCGATTCCATACCTGTCTGGTAAGACCATATCTCTTCAGGATCCAAGCCGGGGTTCGGATCGAGGAAGAGTGCCCCGCCAGAGCTCCATGAAAGAGGTGGTATGGTAAAGCCCCTGGCTACAGATGTCCTCAGGATTGAGTCTTCACCGAGTCTGCATGTCAGCCCCAGACTGGGGCTGACAAATGAGCCTGTCACACTGTTGTGATCATATCTGATGCCCGGTGTGATGGAGAGCCTATCGATAATGATCGTTTCATTGAAGAAGACCGCCCACCTGTCTGTGTCAGGGGCCGTAACTATCTTGTCAGGTATGCCTATAAACTGGAGAAGAGCCCCGGACTCGATCGTCTGATCGAGCTCTCCGTGATCATAGTCCGCACCGAAAACTGCAGTGTGTTTCCCGTGTGTAAAGACAATCTTCCCCCTTATCCCTGCAGTTTCCTCGTCGTATCCTGTCTCTAGGAAAAGCTCCCCTGCAGGGCCCGCAAATCCGAATCCAAGGGCATCGTTTGTAAGGACATATCTTTGTCTGAACAGATAAGTGGATAGATTCAGACTGAGATCCTTACTCACAGATACATTGAGAGCAGTGGTTCCAAAGAAGGTACGGCTGTCGCCAGTTTGGGAGATATCTCCACTTGGAAAATCACCGATCTTTATATCCGGTTCACTGTAGCCGATACTAAGGCCTATATCTGTATCTTCTGTAACGCTGATATTTACCTTTGAATAGAGGTTGTAGGTGTCAAATCCCCTCGATGACTTTAGCCCGTCAGAATCCTGCCGACCTGCAAAGAGATAGAATCCAACAGGGTCTTCACTACCCGAGATCTCGGCCCCGTAATCCACAGTGTCCCTCTCACCGTAAGAGGCCCGTATCATACCTTCAGAGCTTTTGGTATGTTTTGGCTGTTTTGTGATCACATTGATCACCCCGCCAAGGGATGAACCCCAGGCGGATGAAGCCGGCCCTTTGATGATTTCAATACGTTCGATTATACCAACAGGGATAGAATGGGTCTCTGCAGCTCCACTATTTAGAAAATTCCAGGGGATACCGTCTACGATAACAAGCATATGCCTTTCATCAGAGCCCTGGGTGTATAACAAAGAAGATGCACCAAAGTCCTGGTTGAAATTAACGAATATGCCAGGTATCCTGTTGAGGATATCTGCAAGTGTATGGGCATTCATCTGCTCTATCTGTGTTGCTGTGATAACCGTGATATTCTCTGCAACCTGAGAGATGGGCTTGGGGTGTCTTGTTGCTGTTATTACGAGGTCTTTCTCCTTATAAAACATGCGAAGCACATCCATCTCTTCTTGGGACTGGGCTGCGGCTGTATGGAGAAATAGGATAAGAGTGATAATGAAGCTGAGTAAAAAGCTACTTTCTTTCAAAGAATATCGATTCATAGACCCCTTTAAAAAGGTGCTCAGTTTTTTAACAGTCTAAACCGGATAAAGAGTATGATTCTTTAATAAATTTATTTGCTTTTTACATATTACTCATTGTAATATGACTAGTTATCATCTTTTTACATACTTTTCAAGAAATAAATTTATTTTTTTTAAATTTGGACCGAAAAAGTAAAGAAACACAGTTGAAAATATGGTGCTCGATATTTTCAGGTATCCTTTTCATTACAGCTTCATAGTAAAGTGTTTTTCTCTACTGCAGCTGGCCTTTATCTTCTTTTATAGCCCAGCTGTAACTGCCTATGATATTGCTGTAGTGCAGAGTATGAGGATTGCACCTTATGATGAAGCCTTTAAGGGGTTCCAAAGTGTTTGTAACCACAAAGTAGAAAGGCTTGTCATTTCAGACCTGGCCGGGCCGGAGCTTCTAAAAAAAATAGATAAGATCAGACCCGATTTGGTTCTCGCAATAGGGATGGATGCCCTTTTACAAGTTAGAAGTATTGATGATATTCCGGTTGTCTATATTATGGTTTTGAATCCTCTATCTATACTCTCTGGGCAAAAGAATATAAGAGGTGTCAGTATGAATATCCCCCAAGAAAAGCAGTTGTTAACATTTGCAATGGTTTTACCTGACATCAAGCGAATTGGCCTTTTATATGATCCGGAAAAGACAGGGAACCATGTAAAAAAGGCTCTAGATGCTGCTGGAAAGACCGGGATTACAATAATTGCAAAGGAAACCCGCCGCCTAAAAGATGTCCCACCATTCATAGTGGGAATGAAGAGAAAGATCGATGCCTTCTGGATGCTACCCGATATGACAGTGATCAGCCCTGAGACCATTGAGTTTATGCTTCTCTTCTCATTCGAAAACAGGATACCTATACTGACATTCTCTAAGAAATATGTTGAGCTAGGTGCATTAATCTCAATAGATATAGATACTTTTGATATTGGCAGGCAGGCAGGGGAGATGGTTGAAAAGATACTCGCAGGAAGGGGAGCATCAAATATCCAGAATGTAAATGCCAGAAAGACAGATATAACGATTAATCTGAAGATCGCAAGGAAGTTGGGAATTCAAGTTAATGGAAAGACCCTGAAAGGTTTCAGAATAATTGATTGAGAAGGGATCTATGGCTCTGAATTTTCAAAGAAAGATTAAAGAGAATTTTGCAATCAAGTCCTTTGTTATCTTTACGATTCTTTTGTTTATCATCTCCTGTTCTTTTACTACCTTCTTTATCTACCAACAAAAGAAAATCATGAAAAAGAATCTGATAAAGAAAGGTATCCTGCTTTCAGAGATCTTTGCTCACAATTCCAGGATCGCTGTATTTTCAGAGAATGAAGATATGCTTGCAGAGCCTATTGGAGGAATCCTTCAGCAAAAAGAGGTGTTGGATGTTTCGGTATTCAACTCGGAAGGGAAACTGTTGAAGGAGCAGAAAAATCTCGGGATAGATGTGATTAAAGAAATTATTAAAACAGACAGGGAAGACAGAATAAGGATATTTAATAAACTGAAGAGATCAATGTCTCCCTTTCTGTATGAGGGAGAACACAGATTAGAATTCTGGGCACCGGTGATTGCTGGCACAGGGTATGAAATAGAGGACTCTCTCTTTTTTGGAGAGGATCTATTTCAGAAAAAGGACAGGGTAATTGGATTTGTAAGGATAGCTCTAGATAAAGAGATGCTTATTAGACAGGTTAAAGATTTGCTGATTAAGAGCATCCTATTGGGAACCGTCTTTTGGATGGGTGGTTCTGGGATTACATATCTTGTGGTAAGGGGAATTACAAAGCCACTCAATCGATTGACCAAAGGTGTTAAAACTCTTGGAGAGGGAGGAGTTGTCGAAAAGGTAGATGTTGAGTCAGAGGATGAAATAGGGAGACTCGCTATGGCATTCAATGACATGTCTGAATCCTTAAAGATGAGAGAGATGGAAAAAGAACAGCTTGAAGAACAGCTCAGACATACACAAAAGATGGAGGCTATTGGTACACTCGCTGGCGGTATATCTCATGATTTTAATAATATCCTGGCATGTATTATGGGGTATACAGAGTTGGCTCTATCAGACCTTTATGATGAAAATACACATCGACGATATTTAAATGAGGTACTCAAAGCCAGCAAGCGTGCAACAGACCTGGTAAAGCAGATCCTCACCTTCAGTCATCAGGGCAAACAAGAGAGAAAACCCATACAATTAAGCTTTCTTGTCAAAGAAACTCTCCGGATGATGCGGGCCTCTCTTCCTACTACCATTGAGATTCGCCAAAACATTAAGACTGGACTTGGCCCAATCTTAGCCAACCCGACACAGATTCATCAGGTGTTGGTGAATCTGTGCACCAATGCTAGCCATGCCATGAGAGAAAAAGGAGGTGTTCTGGAGATAAGCCTTGAAGATGTGGATGTTAATTTGGATATTTCTCCTCAATATAATAATTTAATGCCAGGACAATACCAGAGATTAATTATAAGGGATACAGGCTGTGGTATGAACAACGCAATTATGGAGAAAATATTCATTCCCTATTTTACTACCAAGAAGCCAAGTGAAGGAACAGGTATGGGACTTGCGATGGTTCATGGAATCATTAAAGGTCATGATGGAGAAATCTCCGTAAATAGCACGCCTGGGAAAGGGACCACCTTTCAGATATTGTTACCCACGATTGAAGACAAAATTACAACAGAACAGGAGTATTTTATTGCACCTCCTCGCGGGGAGAGCGAGCGGATCCTTTTTGTTGATGACGAGAAAGGCTTGGTGGATATTGGTTTGCAGATGCTGAAAGGCCTCGGTTATAAAGTCGTTGGCAGAACGAGCAGCATTGAGGCCCTTGAGCTTTTCCGTGTCCAGGCGGATAGATTCGATCTGGTTATTACAGATCAGACCATGCCGAATATGACAGGTGGAGATATGGCCATAGAAATGATTCGGATACGGCCAGACATTCCAATTATCCTATGTACTGGATTCAGTGAGGTTATCTCAGAAGCCAAGGCCAAGGCCATAGGTATCCGTAAGTTTATTATGAAACCACTCGTTAAAGCAGAGATGGCAGGGATCATTAAAGAAGTGCTTGATAATAGAAAGTTAGAAGTCCTTGATAATGAAAGGGGAAGTGAATCGATTGAGCAACATAGCGTTGATTAATATGAAATATTAACGGAGTTGTTTTTATTCACTCCTTGTATTTCCATACTCCCTAGATCAACCCCATCTGTATGCGGAAGGGGTAAGTCGAGAGTTATAGAATCGATATTAAATGAGTTAACCGAGTTAACGATGTTCTCCAGGATAGTCTTCATCAATATACTGTTCGTTATTGTATTGCTACAAATTGCCTCAAGCTCTCGGTACATTGCATAATCAATTTTATCTAAATATTCACTGATAAACAAAGACCCAGTGTCACAGACACGACGATCAGTGATAATCTCGGCCCCCCAGTCGCTTCCAATAGTATCTATTGAGATG
>JAXHVA010000033.1:0-45654 GCA_034189035.1 Thermodesulfobacteriota bacterium | reverse complement strand
CGACTTTTTACGAATTTCAATTATTACGATTGTATCTCATTTGCTCTTTTACTCTACTTTTCCACGTAGGCAGCCTCCTGGCTCCTGGTATTGTTAATGTTTGAAAAATAAGTATACACCTCCGGGACCTCACCTCTCTTTATTTGTGGGAATGATGGATACCTCTTATTGAGTTACACTCATTCTCACAATTAATATCTACGTTTGAATTGTTACATGATATCAATCAATACCCAGTATTTAGTCATTATATTCCAAAAAACATTTGCTCTTGATTCAGGATCATTATATATTGCTGTAGTGACACTCAATAGGTAAGTTTGCGAAAAAAGGGGGAGGACAGATGAACTATGATGATATTCTATTTAAGAAAGAGGACAGGGTTGCCACAATAATGTTCAACAGACCGGACAGTCTCAATGCACTGGGCGGGACGATGCGAGAGGATATAATCGATGCTATTTCAGATATAAAAAGAGATAAAAACATCGGAGCGCTCGTAATTACGGGTTCTGGCAGGGCATTTTGCGCTGGAGGAAACATTAAAGAGATGGAAAGGATGAGCATTGAAGTCCCTCTGGTTGAAAGAAGAGAGTTTGTGCGTGGTGTTGCACATAAGATAATAACTGAGATAAGAGCTCTAAAGAAACCTGTGATTGCATCTATAAATGGCCATGCAATAGGGGCAGGATGTAATATAGCCCTTGCCTGTGATATGCGGATTGCATCTGATAAAGCGAAACTGGGAGTGGGTTTCATAAATATGGGGTTGGTTTCTGACTATGGTGGGCTCTATTTTCTTCCCAGGCTGGTGGGTGTGCCAAAAGCCATAGAGATGTATTTTTCAGGAGATGTGATAAACGCAGTAGAGGCGGAAAGGATAGGGATGGTAAACAAGACAGTGCGCCATGAAGAGCTGGAAAAGATTACATATGAACTCGCAAGCAGGATCGCCAAGAAGGCCCCCATTGCTCTTGGCATGATTAAAGATATTATGTATAAGGGGTTAAACATGAATCTGGCGGATGAGCTCGATTTAGAGGCAGATGCACAGAGCATCTGTCTGAAGACGGAAGACCATAGAGAGGGTGTAAGGGCCTTTTTGGAGAAGAGGAAGCCTGTATTTAAAGGTCAATAACCATTTACTAATTAAAGGTGCCGTTTGATAGATGGAGGCGTGGATATGACATGCAGGATTACACAAGAGCAAAGACTCATCATAGAGAGCGTAAAGAGGATTGTAAAAGAGAAGATTGTACCACTCGTTGAAGAGGTTGACAGAAGAGCCGAGTTTCCATGGGATGTCCATAAAATCCTTTTGGAAAATGGATTCATTGGACTTTGCATACCGAAACAGTATGGGGGAGGCGGGATGAGCCTTTCAGATTTCTGTATGATATGCGAAGAACTGGCCAATGGTTGTTATTCTGCAACCTTCTGGTTTAATGATCTTACATTTGAGCCTACGTTGATTGCCGGTACACCTGAGCAAAAAGAGAAGTACCTGACGAGAGTGTGTAAAGGAGAGATCCTCGCTTCTATTGCAATTACTGAACCAGAGGCAGGTTCAGATGTGGCGAATATAAGTACCCGCGCAGTTTTAGACAGGGATCACTATGTAATAAGCGGTAAGAAACGTTTTATCAGTCTGGCGGATAATGCAGAGATTGTTCATGTCCTCGCAAAGACCGATCCATCAAAGAAGACCAAGGGGATGAGTTTTTTTATTGTTGAAAGGGGAACCCCGGGGTTTTTTGTTGAGAAGATAGAGAAAAAGATGGGTGTGGATGCCTTGCATGCATGTGAGTTGAACTTTGAAGGTTGCCGTGTTCCAGTATCGAACCTTGTTGGAAAAGAGGGGGAGGGGTTTCATATTGCAATGGAAGCCCTCGACCCGGGTCGGGTGATCGTTGGTTCGCAAGGTGTCGGTATTGCACAGGGTGCACTCGATTATGCTGTAGGTTATGCAAAGCAGCGGATTCAGTTTGACAGACCCATAGCAGAATTTCAGGGGCTTCAATTCATGCTGGCGGATATGGCAACGCAGATAGAGGCATCGAGGCAATTGGTACGAAGAGCAGCCTGTGCAATAGACGAAAAGGAAAGGATAAAGTCGAAATTTGCTGCTATGGCCAAGTACTATGCGACTGATGTCTGCATGAAGGTTACTACGGATGCGGTTCAGATCCTTGGGGGGTATGGGTATATGAAAGACTATCCCCTGGAGCGGATGATGAGAGAGGCCAAATTTCTGCAGATATATGAGGGTACAAATCAGATACAAAGGGTCGTTGTATCAAGGATCTTACTTACTCAGTGAAAGAGGGGATTATGAGAGAAGTTTTTACTATGTGGAAGTATACAAAGATGGTGGTTTTAACAGCACTTACTGCTGCAATCTATGCTTCGATACTTATCCCTTTTAAGGGAATTCCTATTATACCGGGTTTTACTGAACTTCGCCCTGCAAATGTCGTCCCGGTAGTCTTTGGCCTTCTGTTTGGCCCAGCAGCTGCATGGGGTTCAGCCTTTGGAAATATCATAGGTGATTTTTTCGGCACCCTTTCGATTGCCAGCTTATTCGGTTTTATCGGAAACTTCTTCTTTGGTTTTGTAGGATATAAGATCTGGGGGCATATGGGATGGTTTTCGAGTAAAAAGGGGTTAATGATCGCCTCTAAAAGAGGTTTCTTTGAGTTTGCTCTGGTCGTGTTGCTCTCCAGTATGGTATGTGCTTTGATTATTGCATGGGGTCTCGAACTCCTGGGTCTTTTTCCATTTGCTATCTTCGGCGTGATCATTGCCCTGAATAATTCTTTAGGGGCTCTGATATTGGGACCATTTTTATTATTGCTTCTCTATGAAAGAGTCAAGAGATGGGACCTGCTTTGGACTGATATTATGGATCCTGAAGATATGTCTCCTCATATTAGCCCACGGATTGGTACACTCTTGATGTGGATCGGCGGAGCTGGAGGACTGGCTATTGGGATAATCTTGTCTACAGGCCTCTATGATGCCGCTTTATTCGACTTTACTTCCGGGATGACAGGCAATATGGTGGTTATTGGAGTTGCGCCCTTTCTTTTTTTCTTCTTTATCGGGTGTTTACTCGTTTGACCCTCATACAGAGATGAACTTAAAAATCTTGACAAAGGGGAAGACCTATGCTAATCATTTAAAAAGTGAATGACCATTCAGAATACTGGCCGCGAAAAAAGATCCACTTCGCATACCCAAAAAGACGGGGGAATATCTGAAATCAGACCTTTTATTAATACTCAGTGAACCGCCAATTTTCATCTCACCATAATCGGCAGGAAATAAACATTAAGAGTCCCCTGATTTTATAAAATGAAACAATTCCATTGGGGAGATGCGCATATTGTTTTTGGAGTATTAACCGGATGAAGCAAAAAGGAAATATCATCTAATTTTCCGAAGCTTGTTTTTTTTTATAAAGGGGGGTTCTTCTTATATCAAAAATTTTGAAACTAATTTGAATTACGCACTTTAAGTCATTGACGGGGGGCTTAATCGTTTACTTATTATGAACTACAGCTTGTCATAAGGTATTCGTTCTGCTTGTATAAGTGGCTTATCGGTAAATATGAGGGTGTGAAAAGGCTTTACTGCTTTACTGTATAACCAAGTAACCGAATAGACCCCCCCCGTCAATTTGTGGCTCATAATTGAGTTTCAAAATTTCTGCATATATTGAATAACCCATAGCTTGTCTCGGAGAAATTTATTGTGGATAGGAGGAATTAGGATAGATGGATTTTGATTTAACTCAAGAGCATTTGGCAATGCAAAGATTAGCAAGAGATTTTGCCATTAAAGAAATAGCGCCTGTTGTTGATGCGGATGAAAAGGCCCATAGATTTCAAAGAGAGATTGTAAAAAAAATGGGGGATTTGGGGTTTCTGGGCTGTCCTATCCCTGAGGAATACGGGGGTTCGAATGTCGGATTTTTAGGGCATGCGATTGTTACAGAGGAGATTGCAAGGGTAAGTGGTTCATTGAGGGCCCCTTTCAATATGCAGACCATGGGCACTTCAATGACGATACTCAAGTTCGGAGATGAACAACAGAAGAAGAAGTATATCCCAAACCTGGTAAGCGCAAACTGGCTGGGTGCATTTGCCATAACAGAGCCCAATGCCGGATCAGATGTGGCATCAATGAAGACGACTGCTACGCTTGATGGAGACCTCTTCATACTAAACGGTACGAAGACATGGATAACCTATGCAACCGTTGCAGATGTTGCGGTGATGTTTGCATATACTGATAGGAACCTTAAGCATAGGGGGATGTCTGCATTCATCATAGATATGAAGTCTCCGGGGATTTCTACGCCTGAGATTGCAGATAAGTTCGGATGGCATGCATGTCCCACAGGAGAGGTTATTATGGAGGATGTTAGAGTCCCAAAGGAGAACCTCCTAGGCAAGGTCGGGCAGGGGTTTGCCATTGTTATGGCTGATCTGGATTGTACCCGCTTGAGCTGTGCAGCAGGCGCAGTAGGTGTTGCACAGGCATGTATCGATGCCTGTGTGAAATATGCTAATGAAAGAGAACAGTTTGGACAGCCTGTCGGCAGATTTCAGATGAATCAGGCGATAATTGCAGATATGGTGGTAGGGACAGAGGCCGCAAGACTGTTGACGTATAGATGCGCTGTTCAAAAAGATCAGGGCAGACGGAATACCCTTGAGACCAGTATGGCAAAGTACTTTGCTACAGAGAACGGTGTGAAGTCTGCGGATGAGGCAATCAAATTCTTTGGCGCATATGGTATTTCAGGTGAGTATCCAGTAGAGAGGTATTACAGGGAGGCGAAGGTTTATCAGATCGTTGAAGGAGCTGCGAATATACAGAAGATGATCATCGGGATGGATGCCCTGGGCTACAGAAAAGCCAATGGTTGACAGCTCCACATTTAATTGTAACAGTTTGCTTTTTGAAGCAGCTTTTTTTAAAAAGCTAGACTGTTGCGCTTTTTGAAGCTTGGCAAGTGCTTTTTTCTTTAAGGATCATCTCCAAATGTATTTATAGATTTTATAAGGATTCAAGTGGTCAAGGATTCGAGTGAAATATAAATTGTGGAGGTAATAGAATGAGGTTAAAAGGGAGAGTAGCTGTGATCACAGGTTCCGGACAGGGGCTTGGAAGGGGGTATGCATTAGAATTTGCGAGACAGGGTGCGAATATTGTGGTAAATGACGTGAATGAAGAAAATGCAAACAATGTGGTAAAAGAAATAGAAGAGCTCGGCGGAAAGTCAATAGCCGTAAAGGCAGCCGTAAACAACAGAGAAGATGCAGGGAGATTGATAAATACGGCAATAGAGAAACTCGGGAGGGTGGACATCCTCGTTAATAATGCAGGGATAACAAGAACCGCAATGCTCCATAAGATGACCCAACAGCAGTGGGATGATGTGATCAGTGTAAACTTGACAGGCGTGTATAACTGCATACAGGCAGTTGCCGCACACATGATGGAGAGGAAGTCTGGGAAGATCATAAACGTTACATCTGTAGCAGGTCTGAGAGGTACCATGGGTCAGATTAACTATGGGGCTGCAAAGGCGGGTGTGATTGGGATTACCAAATCTGCAGCGAGAGAGCTGGCAAGATATGGGATTAATGTAAACGCTGTTGCCCCCGGGGTCATTGAGACAGCAATGACAGAGGTAATAAGGACAAACCCTAAATTCAGGGACAAGTTTATGTCCGAGATCCCCATGGGAAGGTTCGGCCAGCCGGAAGATGTTGCAACAGTTGCCGCTTTCTTAGCATCCGATGATGCAGGATATATGACAGGCCAGGTATTGAGCGTTGATGGCGGGATCATCATGTAAACAGGGCTTCTCCAAAAAGGAGAACTAAACCCCAGGAGGGTGTAAGAATGAGAGACAAGTTTGACAAGCTTGCAAAGGCATACACCGAAGGTACGAAAAGATTAAAGACCTGGTCTGGTTTTTCAGTGAAGGAAGTTTATACCCCAAAGGATACAGAGGAGATTGATTATTCAAAAGAGGTTGGAGATCCGGGTGTGTATCCGTATACCAGGGGTATTCATGAAAATATGTTCAGAGGCAGGGTCTGGACAAAACGAGAACTCTGTGGATTTGGAACCCCGGTAGATACAAACAAGAGGCTTTTATACCTCACAGAAGAGGGACAGAGTGGTTTAAATTTTATAAACGATCTGCCGACTGCTTTGGGCATAGACTCTGATCATCCACTTGCCGAAGGAGAGATTGGGATTATTGGTGTGCCCCTATCTTCATTAAAAGACATGGAGATACTCATGGAGGGCATACCGATTGAAAAGGCAAGTGTTTCCATAGTGGTTTCCACATGTACTGCACCGATTGTATTGGCTCAATATATAGCACTTGCGGAAAAAAGGGGTGTAGATATATCTTCCCTTCGGGGGACGATTCAAAATGAGCCGTTAAAGGGGCGCTATTGTGGATTCGGCCCAAACACAGCCGAGACAGATCTTTGTCTTCAGTCAGCAGTTGATGTTATCGAGTATTGTACGAAGATGATGCCGAACTGGTATACGATGAATGTAAACCTCTATGACTTGAGGGAAACTGGTATCAACGCATATCAGGAAGTCGGTTTTGGCTTTTCTATGGCAATAGCATACATCAATGAAACCCTTAAGCGCGGTCTTAAAATCGATGAGTTTGCACCGAGGATCGCATTTTATTGTTCCTCACACATCGATTTTTTTGAAGAGATAGCAAAGCTTAGGGCAGCGAGGAGGCTTTGGGCCAAGATAATGAAGGAAAAGTTTAAAGCAAGTAATCCAAAGTCTATAAAGTTCAAGTTTGGAATTCATACAGCCGGTTGCTCACTTGTACCACAGCAACCTGTAAACAATATTGTTCGAGTTGCATATGAGGCGCTGGCAGCCGTTTTAAGTGGAGTTCAGTCTTTGCACTGTTGTTCTTACGATGAACCCATAGCATTGCCCACTGAAGAAGCACACAGAATTGCTCTAAGAACGCAGCAGATACTTGCCTACGAAACCGGTGTTGCGAATGTTGTGGATCCACTGGCAGGTTCGTATTATATTGAGAACCTTACGAATATGATTGAAGAAGAGGCCTCTTTGATCATCGAAAAGATCGATACTATGGGTGGTATTACCGTAGCTATTGAGAGTGGATGGCTGGGTGACGAGATCGAAAAGGCAGCCTATAAGTATCAAAGAGAGATAGATGAAAGAGAAAGGATAGTTGTCGGAGTAAATGAATTCAAGGTCCCACCTGAAGAAGATCAAGAAAGGGAGGTACATAAGGTCTCGAATGAAGCGGAGATAAACCAGATTAAGAGTATCAAGGATTTAAGAAAAACTAGGGATAACGAAAAGGTGAAAGAGAGACTCTTACGGCTCAGGGAAAAAGCAAAGAACAGTACAAACAAGAACCTCATGCCGGAGATTATCGATGCGGTAAAAGTGTATGCAACGATTGGCGAGGTAAACGGAACCATACGTGAGGCCTTCGGTTATCATTACGATACAATGGGAGTTTTAGAATTTCCGTTTTGATTTTTGGTCGGCTCAGCAAAAGCTGCCGTCCAAAATCGGTATCATTTTAGCGACATGAAACAGGAAGCCGTTCTTCAACGACGGTCAAATTTTAATGCGTGTATTGTTTGAGCGTTTTAGTGAGCGTTAAGAATTAGATCTGAGCATGTTCCGCTCTGTTTATCCATGATGGAAACAAGAAGGGAGAATGAAGATGAGTCGAGATTTTGTTGAATATGTTGTAGAAAAGGGTATTGCTGTTGTTACGATTAATCATCCGCCAGCAAATGCATTGGATAAAAAGACCACAAGCGAGCTCGGGCAGGTCTTCGATGAATTGGCTTCAAATGAAGAAGTAAAAGGGGTTATACTCACCGGTGCTGGAGAGAAGATATTTGTGGCAGGAGCGGATATAACAATGTTTCCTGAGATGGACCAGAAACAAGGCGAAGAGTTTTCAAAGGAACTCCAGGATATTTTTAGTCAGATTGAGGGTTTCAAGAAGGTTGTGATATGTGCTGTGAACGGTATGGCACTTGGCGGAGGATGTGAACTGGCTATGGCGTGTGATATTCGGATCGCTTCTGAGACTGCAAAGTTCGGTCAGCCGGAGGTTAATCTGGGTGTAATCCCGGGTGCGGGAGGGACGCAGAGACTCCCGAGGCTTGTCTCTAAAGGGAAAGCCAAAGAAATTATTTTTACAGGCGATTTGGTATCTGCATCTGAAGCTAAAGAGATTGGACTGGTAGATCGACTCGCTGAAAAAGGAGAGGCCGAAAGTGAGGCGAAAGAGATGCTGAACAAGATCTTAAAAAAAGGCCCGATAGCGATACAGTATGCAAAAAAGGCCATCGATGAAGGGATAAATATGACATTGAGTGAAGGACTGAAACTAGAAACGAAACTTTTTGGGGAGCTGTTTACAACCGAAGACCAAAAGGAAGGGGCAAAGGCATTTTTGGAAAAACGCAAACCTCAATTTAAAGGGAAATAATGCACAGAATGCTGTTTTTTATATCAATCAAGTGAAAGTGGATAGGAGGACAAGATGCTATACGATTTGACCGAAGAACAAGAGATGATTCGCCAGACAGTCGGGAAGCTTGCTGTGGATAGAGTGACGCCTCGTGCGGCTGAGATTGATGAAACTGCAGAATATCCGTGGGATATTTTAGATATTCTGAAAGAGAATGCCCTTATGGGCGCGGATGTTCCAGAGGAATACGGTGGAACAGGATCAGGTGCATTGGCTCTATGTATTATCATTGAAGAGCTGTCAAAGGCATGCGCAACTACAGGCCTTATTCCAGCGGTTCAGGAACTCGGATTATTGCCGATTCTTTTGGGCGGCAGTGAAGAGCAGAAGAAGAAGTTTCTTCCAAAGATAGCCAGCGGCGAACATCTCAGTGCCTGTGCTATAACCGAATCGAGTGCAGGTTCTGATGTGGGAGGGATTAAGACCAGAGCAGTAAAGGATGGGGATGAGTATATCCTCAACGGCTCTAAGATATTCATTACCAATGGCGGTATTGCTGATATATATTCTCTGTTTGCAAAGACAGACCCTGATGCATCGAAGCCTTCGAAGGCATTGAGTGCGTTTATCGTTGAGAAAGATGTCCCCGGGTTTACTATAGGCAAATATGAGGACAAATTGGGGATTCGAGGAAGCAAGACTGCTGAGCTTATCTTTGAGGACTGCAGGATACCGGCAGCCAACCTCCTCAATAAAGAGGGGATGGGCTTTGCGGTCTGTATGAAGACACTCGATTTTTCTCGGCCCGGCATAGCTGCCCAGGCCCTTGGAATAGCGCAAGGTGCTTTGGATTATGCTATCGGATATGCAAAAGAGAGAAAGCAATTTGGTAAGCCGATCACAACGTTCCAGGGAATTCAGTTTATGATGGCTGATATGACCACTCAGGTTGAGGCAGCCAGGCAGCTTTTATACAAGACCGCATCTTTGCTTGAATCACAGAAAAAGGATATGAGCAGGTTGCCGGCAGAGGTCATCCGATTTTCATCTATGTCGAAGAATTTCGCATCTGATACAGCGATGAAGGTGACTGTGGATGCAATTCAGATACTCGGAGGCTACGGTTATATCAAAGAGTATCCTGTGGAACGTATGATGAGGGATGCAAAGATAACCCAGCTTTACGAAGGTACGAATCAGGTTCAAAGGGTTGTGATTGCAAATACCTTACTCGGTTAAGAATCAAAAGAACCCTGGATATCAACCCTAAATAGGAAAAAGATGTTTGGATTGACAGAAGAACAGCGTATTATGAGGGAAACCGTTAGGAAACTGGGGATAGAAAAACTCAAACCGAGAGCGACTGCTATTGATAGGGACGGGGAATTTCCCTGGGATATTTTGCATATCCTTGGAGAGAATGGACTCCTTCAATTACCGATGCCACAGAAATACGGAGGGATAGATGCGGATACGAAGACCCTCTGTATGGTTGTTGAAGAACTGGCCAGGTTTTGTACAACATCATCGACTTTAGTCTGTATTCAAGGCTCGAATATCAAAGTCATCTCAAAAGGTGGAAATGAAGAGCAAAAAGACAGGTTCTTTACACGGCTGTCAAGTGGTGACAGGATTACCGCATTTGCCCTTACAGAACCTGGAGCAGGCTCGGATGTCGGTTCTATGAAGACTAGAGCGGTTCTAGATGATGATACCTATATATTAAACGGAACAAAGTGTTTTATCTCATGTGGAGAGGTGGCTGACCTTATTCCCCTGTTTGCCCTCACTGATCCGAAAAAGAGGTTAAAGGGGGGGATCTCTGCATTTATTTTAGAGAAAAAGACTCCGGGATTTTCTATCGGGAAGAGTGAAGATAAGATGGGTGCCAGGGGAATACCGGCTTCTGAGCTTATCTTTGAAGATGCAAAGATTCCGAAAGAGAATTTACTAGGTGAACCGGGAGAGGGGCTCAATATAGCGCTGAGTGCTATAAATCTTACCCGTCTTACTGTTGGCAGTCAGGCCATTGGTATTGCTCAGGGCGCATTAGACTATGCAATAGAATATGCAAAACAGAGAGTTCAATTCGGGAAACCGATCGCCGTATACCAGGGGATACAATTCAAACTGGCAGATATGGCCATACAGCTGGAGGCATCTCGGTCACTGCTCTATCGAACCGCTTTTTTGGCGGATGAATGTGCTGCAGGGGTCGAGGGGTTGTCGTCTATGGCAAAATGCTATGCATCAGATATGACTGTAAATGTGACCCTTGAAGCTGTCAAGGCTCTGGGGGGATATGGGTATATGAAAGAATATCCGGTGGAAAGGAAGTTGCGCGATGCAATATCCTGCCTGTTCATGGAGGGGACAGGAGAAATTCAACGTTTGAATATTGCCAGATATTTATTGAAGTAAGTAAGAATAGCAAAAAATCTTCCTGGAGGATTCATATGAGAGAGGTAGCAGTAGTTGGTGTTGGTATGACAAAGTTTGGAGTATCTAATAAGACACAGGTAGAGATGTTTTCAGAGGCTGCAATGGATGCAATTAGTGAATCGAGTATAGAGCTAAAAGACATTGAAGCGCTTTTTTTAGGAAATGTTCTTGGTGATTTTGAGGAAGGACAGATGAATATGGCTCCTATGTGTGCAGCTGATATTGGCATACCCAATATACCTGCTACCCGCTTTGAAGGGGCATGTGCCTCAGCTACAGTGGCGATGAGAAATGCATATATGTGGGTCGCGTCGGGTTTCTATGACATCGTACTGACGGGAGGAACAGAGAAAGCAATGGTTATGGGTACCCCCATGGCTACCAGGACATTTGCCATGGGGAGTGATAGCCGTTATGAGGGTTTCGCAGGTATAACTTTCCCAGGGGCATTCGGTATGGCAGCTCATATGTATTCGAAGAAATATGGAATCCCCCTTGAAAAGCTCAAGAAACAGATGGCCATGGTTGCCGTGAAGAACCACAAGAATGGGATGTTAAACCCAAAGGCCCAATTCCAAAAAGAGATTACAGTGGAAAAAGTATTAAACGGTATGGTTATTGCTGACCCCTTACAACTCCTTGACTGTTGCCCATTTTCCGATGGTGCAGCAGCCCTGATATTCGCCTCTGCTGATAAGGCAAAAGAACTGACAAGAAAACCGGTCTACATTGTAGGTGCAGGACAGGCTTCTGCAGGGCCCCTTTATGCGCAAAAAGATTTTACCAGGATAGTGGCAAGAGAGGCATCTGCAAAGCAGGCATATAAACAAGCGGGGATTAGACCGGAGGATGTTGATCTCTGTGAGCTTCATGATTGTTTTACGATCGCTGAGATTTTAGCAGTCGAGGCTTTGGGATTTTTTGAATACGGTAAGGGGAGCAAAGCAGCTGAGGATGGAGAGACTTCCCTTAATGGGCGGATACCCATCAATCCGTCAGGAGGTTTGAAGGCAAAAGGGCATCCTATTGGCGCGACTGGTGCTGCGCAGGCTTACGAGATAGTGAAACAACTTCGAGAGGAATGTAATGAAAGGCAGGTGAAAGGTGCAAAGATCGGCATGATAGATACCCTTGGTGGAGATCTCGCAACCGTATGCAATATGATATTTAGGAGGTAAAAAAGTGGAATACAAATTGACTTACGAGGAGTACAAGGAGGCTTTACTCGGCGGTAAGTTTTTAGGGCTTAAGTGTAACAAATGTAGCGCTTACACAGTGCCGCCCAAAAAGGTTTGTATGGAATGTACAAGTGAAGATATGGATATTGTAGAGATAAAGAAAAAGGGAGAAGTAAAGACCTTTACTGTGATTAAGGTTGCTCCGGAAGGTTTCGAACCTCCATATATCGTTGCGATGGTTGAACTTAATGAAGGACCGTGGGTGATGGGGAATATCATCGATGTAGATCCATACAAAGCGAATATGGAACTGATAGGAAAAAAGGTCGTGATTGGGGCCAAGGAAATAAATGGCGATAAATTTTCTGCAGGGGATGGAGTTGCATTGACTTTTGCATTGGAGGATTAAATGGATTTATTGGAAAATCCGCTTGTAGAGATTATGAACCCAAAGTCCGTAGTCTTCCTTGGACCGTCTAACAAGGTCTCCAATATGGCTACCGGCCAGTTACTCACCACTATGAACGGAGGATACAAAGGGGAAATCTTTGTTGTTCACCCAAAGGAAGAGCATGTCCTCGGTTTTAAGGCATATAGAAAGGTGGCTGAACTTCCAAAACCTGTCGACCTTGCTATTATGGTGGTTCCCACACGAATCGTCCCAGAAACGCTTGTGCAGTGTGGGGAAAAGGGTATCAAGAGAGTTATCATCTCAAGTGCGGGTTTTAGAGAGGTTGGTGAAGAAGGAGGGGAGCAGGAGAGGGAGTTAAACGAGATTGCAAAGAGGTATGGCATCCGGTTTATTGGTCCGAATTGTATTGGAGTATGCAATACCCAAGGGGGGATATGTACGACATGGTTTGTCCCTCAAAAGAGCGGTCCAGTCTCTTTAATCAGCCAGAGCGGGACCTATGTTTCCCATACACTCCCGTATCTATCGAGACTTGGGCTTGGACTGGCAAAGACAATGAGTGTCGGGAATGAGGCGAATATAGATACTGTAGATTGTCTGGCATATCTGGGAGATGATCCGCAGACCCGGGCGATTGCCATCTATTTAGAAGGCATTCAAAGGGGAAAGGAATTTATCGAAGTCGCCAAAGAGGTCACAAAGAAGAAACCCGTTGTTGCCTTGTATGTCGGTGGTTCAGAGGCAGGGGCGAGGTCAGGGTCGTCCCATACAGGGGCCTTATCCGGCCCGGATGAGCTTTACAACAGTATGTTCAAACAATGCGGGATTATTCGAGCGTATACTTTAGAGGATCTCTATGATTGGGCTTGGGCACTGGCAACACAGCCTTTACCAAAGGGTCGAAGGATTGCAATTCTCAGCAATTCAGGTGGACCTGCCACCTCAATGGCCGATACATGCATCAAATGGAAGATGGAAGTTCCTGAGTTATCGAATGACCTGCAAAGCAAGTTCAAACAGTTTGTCTTTCCCTGGGCATCCTCTAAAAACCCTATTGATCTTACATTCAATCTGGGTGATGTGAAGCCTTTTTATGATAACATCCCAAAGACACTTTTAAATAGTAATGAAATTGATGGGTTACTCATATATGGGGTCTTTGGTACATATGCGTTCAACCTCATGAAAGATATGTCAGGGGGCAGGTTGGATATCCCTTTGAAGGATATGGAATCTTCGTTAACAGGGTTATGTGAAGGTTTTGCGAAGATACCGGAGCTTTGCGGGAAACCTATGTTTGGTTCATCGTTTTTCAGTAGGGAAGGAGAACCTTTGGTTGCCCTTTTGGAAGATAGAGGTATGCCTATCTATCCGAGTCCGGATCGTGCTGTTAAGGCAATGGCTGCTCTTTGTCACTATGCAGAGATAAGGAGCAGACAATGACAGTTTTTTAAAAGGGATAAAAGGAGATCATAAGTCTCAGTAAGAAAAAAAGAAAGGAGGAGAAGAAAATGGGTTTTAAGGTGGCTCAAGTTTTTGACATTCCTAATATTGCACCTGATCATCAAAAAGTATTTGATGATGCAGGATTTGATGCCAAGATTGAGAAGAGTTTCTGTTTAACTGAGGAGGATATGATCAAGGCGACTAGTGATGCTGATGCTATAATAGGGATAGCTACATTCCAGCCCTTTACACGGAAGGTGATTGAAGGATTAAGAAAGTGTAGGTTTATACAGAGTATGGGCATCGGTTATGATCAGCTCGATGTTGCAGCCGCTACAGAACATTGTATCCTGGTTGCAAATGTTCCTGATTATTGCCTCGATGAAGTGTCTGACCATGCAATGGCACTGATGCTCGCATGTACGAGAAGGATCGTCAAATTGAATGAACTGGTCAAAAGCGGAAATTGGAAAAGCGAGCCTGACTTGGATATGCAACAAAATGTATGGCCAAATATAACACAGCTCAAGGGGCTTACCCTGGGACTTATTGGATTCGGTCGTATCCCACAGACTCTTGTTCCCAAGGCAAGGGCCTTTGGACTAAAGATTATTGTATGTGATCCGTATGTGGCCGACGATGTCATTAAAAAAATGGGGGTTGAAAAGGTTTCCCTCGATCAATTGCTCAAAGAATCCGATGTCCTTTCAATTCACTGTGCTCTTACCCCTGAAACTCATCATATGTTGGGGCTTGAAGAGCTGAAAAAGATGAAGCCGACTGCACATATAGTAAATACAGCACGCGGCCCGATTATAGACGGTAAAGCACTTTATACTGCCCTTAAAGAAGGGATTATATCTACTGCAGCAGTAGATGTTACAGAACCGGAACCGATCAGCCCGGATGATCCTTTACTTACATTAGATAACTTTATTGTTACTGCCCATTCAGCTCACTACTCGCCAAAGGCCTTTAAAGATTTAATCGAGCGTCCAGGAAGAGAGGTGATGAGGGTTCTCAAAGGAGAATGGCCGGTTGGTTTACTCAATCCGCAAGTAAAAGAAAAATATATTGAAAAATGGGGCAAAACCGGAGCTTAGTTGTATTTCTATCATTTTGGTTTATTAAAGATTTTTTTCTTGATTTGAAAAATCGTTTGTGCTAACTATCGATATAGTTGTATAGAAGACAAATCGGTTTTTTCACATCATATTGAGATTACCCCAATACTATTTGTAATTCAAAAAGTAAGATTTTCTGATATAGGCTGCATGTATTTCCCGTATTTAAAAACCGGTGGCGTCGATTAAGTGCGCGTACGGCAAGGTGGTTTTTACCATTCTTTGAGTATACGAAGGGGGGGTGAAATATGGATGGATAGGTTCTAGCGATTCATAGTGATAAGTCGTAAGAGTGTTCTTCATGGTTAAACAAGTCAGTCTCCATCTAGTAATAGGCAAAAGGGCCGTTAATGGATGGACACTGGATAATGCATCTTTTGATTTAAATAAGGAAGGAGGTAATATTTAATGTTAGATAAGAGCTTAATAGGTAAGGAGTACCCTGAATTCACTTTTGAGGTGGAGAAGTGCAAGATAAGGGAGTTTGCAAGGGCAATAGGGGATAACAGCCCTATTTATTTAGATGAACAAGCCGCAAAAGAAGCGGGGTATGAAGGACTGGCTATTCCTTTAACATTCCCAACACTCTTTGCTAACTTCGGGGGCTCGATGAACATTCTTTTAGATGATTTTAAACTGGATTTAGCAAGAATCCTCCATGGAGGACAGCAATACGAATACTTTGGAAAGATTAAACCAGGAGACAAGGTTACAGGAAAGAGTAAAGTCGCTAATATCTTCGAGAAAACAGGCAAAAGCGGTGGAACAATGGACTTTATCGTAATGGAGACGACCTATACCAATCAGAATGGAGAAAAGGTTTTGGTTGATACAAGCACTTTAATACAAAGAGGATAAAATCAAAAAAGGAGGCGAGAGAATGGCAGGAAAAAAGATTTTTTTTGAAGATGTTAACGTCGGGGATAGTATGCCAGAGTTAGTGCTCGATCCCCTTCAGGAGTTACAATTTGTTATGTATGCAGGGGCCTCTGGTGATTTCAATCCTCTCCATACAGTGCATGCCTTTGGTGAGATGGCAGGGTATGGTGGCGTTATTGGTCATGGCATGTTAAGCATGGCTCTTACTGGCCGTGCTCTTACGGATTGGTTGGGACTCGATGCCATAAAGAAATATGGAGTCAATTTCAGGGCAGTTACACTCCCAAAAGATGTCTTGACCATAAAAGGAACTATAACGAAAAAATATGAAGAAGATGGCAAGAATTGCATTGATATCGATCTGCTTACTGGAAATCAAAGGGGAGAAAAGGTCATTATGGGCAATGCAACTGCTATACTCCCATCCAAATAATAAGATAAAGCGATATTAATTCTGGAGGAAAAAACTATGGTGCTTTTAGAGGATAAGGTGGCGGTTATCACTGGGTCCGGTAGGGGTATTGGAAAGGCAATTGCAACTCTTTTTGCAAAAGAAGGGGCATCTGTTGTAATAAACGATCTGGATCCTGAACCCGCTGAACAGACAGCTGAAGAGCTAAGGAAGACAGGAGCCAAAGCAGTGGCTTGTGCGGGTAGTGTAACCGATAAGGAATTTCCTGATAGGTTAATGAGTACCGCCATCAACGAATTTGGCAAATTGGATGTTTTGGTGAATAATGCAGGTTATACCTGGGATGCAGTAATCCAAAACATGAGCGATGAGCAATGGTATGCAATGGTTGATGTACATGCGACAGCACCTTTCAGGATCATCCGTGCTGCCACTCCTTACATGAGAGATGCTGCGAAGAAAGAGATGAAAGAGGGAAAAAGGGTTTCCAGAAAGATTGTAAATATCACATCGATTGCCGGTGTATATGGAAATGCTGGCCAGGTGAACTATTCAGCAGGCAAGGCAGCCCTTATCGGTATTACCAAGACAATGGCCAAAGAGTGGGGGCGTTTTAATATCAATGTAAACGTCGTTGCATACGGTTTTATTGAAACAAGGCTAACGGGAGACAAAGAAGAGGGTACAAAGATCGCGGTGGAAGGAAGAGAGATAGCCGTAGGTGTCCCTAAATCAATGAAGGATTCCCTTGCACTCATGGCGCCGCTTGGCCGGGCAGGTACAGCAGAAGAGGCTGCTGGCCCTGTACTCTTTCTGGCCTCGCCCCTCGCTGATTATGTGACAGGAGAACTTGTTATTTGCAGTGGTGGTGTTGCCATATAAGAAGATCGTACCATCGTATAGATCTTCCATATATAGAATTCGGTTCTGCTTAGCCAAGTCATGATTTTTATTTGGGAAACTACCTGGACGGACTAAACAATTACCGAGATTCTTAAAACTCACATTGCATGTGTGCATATATGCAATGTGAGTTTATAATTTATAAATGGAAAACACGATACTTTTCAAGAGCATAGGTGAAAAAATTGTTAAGAGATTATACTCACGAAAAACTGAAAGAAGAAGTGAGATTTATCGCAGGGTATTATTTGCCAGAAGAAGAGAAGAGACTC
Source organism: Thermodesulfobacteriota bacterium (assembly GCA_034189035.1). Taxonomy (GTDB): domain Bacteria; phylum Desulfobacterota; class UBA8473; order UBA8473; family UBA8473; genus JAUXFK01. Next base: position 28,053 of record JAXHVA010000033.1, on the reverse strand, counting down.
GGTTATAAGGGAAGAGAAGTCCTCTATATAATAGGCTTTGGCGCAATAGATAATTCATGTTGTGGCACCGGAGGCTGCAGATATGCCTTAGTACCTGGATATCTTTTGAAGTGGAAAGTGAGAAATAATGAAGATGGAAAGCCAATATCAGAGATAGAACCGATAAAAGATAAGGATGACAGGGCAGAGATTGCAGGAATAATTCGTGGGCAAGAGACGATTACTCAAATTGAATTCTGGTAAATATAAAATCATACAGATTTATAAGAAGCACTTATCCAATGGCAGAGGGTTTTTTGACTTTTCTTTGAATATGCAACAGGTTAAATCTAAAGAGAATTATTGAGCGAGGGGTCTTTAATTATTAATTAACTGAAGGAGGGTTTTGATATGGTAGGTATAACCTCGTATGGTGCATATATACCCAAATATCGGATCAATCGCGGACTGATTTATCAATCCATGGGATGGTTGAATCCGGCAACAATGATGGGTGGTGAGAAGGCTGTAGCCCATTATGATGAGGATAGTATTACTATGGCAGTATCTGCGGGTATAGATTGCCTGACAGGTATGGACAGAAATGAAATAGATGGAATCTATTTCGCAACCACAACTGCCCCTTATAAAGAGAGACAATCTGCAGAGATCATTGCAACCGCTATGAATCTCCGTTCAGATATCCGAACAGCAGACCTGACCGATTCAGTCAAATCAGGAACTACAGCTATGATGACTGCGTTTGACACAATTAAAGCAGGATCAGCTAAAAACCTTATTGTATGCGCTGCTGATTGTCGTACAGGCAAACCGGGCAGCGCTCAGGAGGAAATCTTCGGGGATGGCGCTGCATCTTTAACGATTGGTGATAGAGGCATAATAGCCAGCATAGAAGGTTTATATTCAGTATCGTATGATTTTGTGGATCACTGGAGAGCCGATGGAGAGGTATTTGATCGTCAATGGGAAGACAGGTTTATTCGGGATATAGCCTATAGGAAATTCATCATGGAGGCTGTTTCCGGTCTTGCAAAGAAATGTAATCTGAACCTTAAAGACATATCGAAGTTCGCATATCCGTGTCTTTATGCAGGCGACCATAAAAAGATAGCCAAACAACTGGGATTGGATCCAGCTCAGATACAGGATCCTTTATTAAATAACGTGGGATTCACTGGTACGAGCAATCCTCTTTTATTATTAGTAGGCGCTCTTGAGGATGCCAAGGCAGGTGATAAGATTGTTGTTGCCGGTTTTGGAAACGGAAGCGATGCATTGTTACTTACAGTTACTGATGAAATAGAGAGAATAAAAGGAAACAGAAGAGGTATTAAAAAGCATCTTGCCTCCAGGAGAGAACTGACAAGCTATGAGAAATTTGTGAGTTTTAGAAATGCTATCCCTCTGGATAAAGGAATTCGTGGAGAGATAATAGCCCCAACAGCCCTTTCCGAATTATGGCGGAGTCGTAAACAGGTTTTGGGGCTAGTTGGTTCTAAATGCTTGAAGTGCGGTACTCCGCAGTTCCCAGCCCAGAGGATTTGTGTGAACCCAGATTGTAAAGAGATAGATCAGATGGAAGACTATACTTTTTCCGATAAAAAGGCAATACTCTTTACCTATACAGGGGACATGCTGGCCTTTTCTATGAACCCTCCTGGGATGTATGGTATGGTGAATTTTGAGGGGGGAGGAAGGTTTTGGTTTGATATAACCGATGCAGACCTCGAATCTGTCAGTATAGACATGCCGGTTGAGATGAGTTTCCGCAAAAAGTATATTGATGACAGAGGTGGTATACACGGTTATTTTTGGAAGGCAATACCTGTCATAGAGTAGGGTGTGGCCCTGATTTGCTATGAGTGGTGTCATTGATCAGGTCAATATTTCCAGGGTGCTGAGGCTGAGCGATCGATGACACGGAGACTGTACAGGGTAGAAATTCTGAAGTATCAATACAAAGGAGGCAAAGATGGCAGAAGGGATAAAAGACAAGGTTGCTATTATCGGAATGGGCTGCACTCAGTTTGGTGAACGCTGGGAAATGGGCTCAGAGGACTTGATAGTAGAAGCGTTTAAAGAGTGTATAGAGGATGCAGGGATTGACAGAAATGAGATACAGGCTGCCTGGTATGGCTCGTGTTTTGATGAGGTGAATGTTGGAAAGGCTGCAACACCTTTAAGCATAGCTTTAAAGTTGCCTTTTCTTCCGGTAACAAGGGTTGAGAACTTCTGTGCTACAGGTACGGAAGCGCTTCGTGGGGCAGCCTATGCTGTTGCATCAGGTGCCTATGATATATGCCTGGCAGTTGGGGCAGAAAAGTTGAAAGATACGGGTTATGGTGGTCTTCCGGAGATGTCTACAGCCATGGGGACAAAGAACAGACTGATGATGCCTGGAATGACGGCGCCCGGAGGATTTGCCATGATGGCTACCAGGTACTTTGCTAAATATGGCCTTGACCCTAAGGAGGGAAAGGGTATCATGGCAAAGATATCCGTAAAGAGCCATAAGAATGGGATGAAAAATCCCAAGGCACATCTGAGAAGAGAGATAACAGAGGAACAGGTATTGAATGCCCCCATGATTGCCTGGCCTTTGGGTCTGTTTGACTGCTGTGGTGTGAGTGACGGAGCTGCAGCTGCAATAGTTTGTCGTTCGGATATAGCAAAGAGCTTCAGGCCTGACCCGGTATATATTAAGTCTCTTCAGATTGCAATAAGTTCAGGAGAGGAAATGATGTATACGGACTGGGATGGAACCTATGTAGAGACAGCTGCCCGATGCGCTGCAAGGGCATATGAAGAGGCAGGAATAAAGAATCCCAGGGAAGAGATTAGCATGATGGAAGTCCATGACTGCTTCTCTATCACAGAGCTTGTTACATATGAAGACCTTCAGATATCACCGAGGGGAAAAGCCGGAGATGATGTGAGAGACGGCTTCTTTGAGCTCGATGGGAAGATTCCATGTCAGCCCGATGGGGGATTAAAGTGTTTCGGACATCCGATAGGGGCCTCCGGACTTCGGATGATGTATGAGATGTATAAGCAGTTTCAGGGGAAAGCAGGTGAGAGACAGTTAAAAGACCCGAAGATTGGGCTTACCCATAACATGGGTGGTTTTCCGGCGATGAACCTGATCAGTATCTGCATTTCGGGGTTATAGAAGATTTTTTACAGCTAGATTCACTGAAATTATTAATAATGACTATTGAGTTCACTCCGAATAAATGAAATTTCATCTTTATTGTTAAATGGTTAGCATTATCAGAAATGTATTGAACGCTCTGTTCTCTTATTTGTATAATGTAAAGACATTACACATAATGTTTTGGAGCGAACTCAATAACCGTTTCTTTTTCGTTGCTGGTTGATTTTGAGGGCCTTGAAAAGACACCCTTTTCGGGGCTTATGCAAAGACCAGTAATGAATTGAGAACAGGGCATATCGTTACTGCTCAGGTTATCAGGTTCAAGGTTGTCTGACTTACACTCTTCATATCTTTAAGTGAGTTGATTTACTTACCCTAGCAAGTTTTCATCCACTCTGCTTATAGATCTCTTCAAATTACTCTCCCTCTCACTTTGAACCGTAGACCTTGGAAATTTGAACCTGAGCAGTCACCGATCTTTTCAGATACAATCTTTTTCAGGAAGGGGAATAGAGATGGCTGGTGCTTTAGAAGGGATTAATATACTAGATCTCTCCAGATTATTGCCTTTCAATTATTGTACAATGATGCTGGCGGATTTGGGGGCTGAAGTCTTAAAGATAGAAGAGCCCAAAGTAGGGGACTACATGAGGTGGTTACCACCCAAACTGAAGAATGAGAATGCAATTTTTCTTATAGCCAATCGGAATAAGAAGAGTATGACGTTGAATCTCAGAGAGGAAAAAGGAAAGGAGATTCTTTGTAAACTGGTTAAAGAATACGATGTCCTCTTCGAGAGTTTTAGACCAGGAGTAATGGATCGACTGGGGGTGGGTTACGAAAGATTGAAAGAGATAAATCCTAGACTCGTTTTCTGCTCGTCTACGGGGTATGGTCAAGACGGGCCGTATAAGAGTAGACCCGGCCATGATATGAATTACATCAGTGTGGCAGGTATTCTTGAGGCTACAGGACGGCACACAGGGGCGCCTGTAATACCGGGTATTCCCATTGCGGATATGAGTATTGGTATATTCTCAGCTTTTTCGATCCTTACAGGTATTATGGCAAGAGACAGGACAGGAAAAGGCCAACATATAGATGTTTCTATGACAGACTGTATGGTCTCATATAATATGATGAATATCGCTGGTTTTGCTGTAAGCCAACAGGCCGAGGGACTCGATACATTTGGTATTACAGGAGAGATCCCCTGTTATAATGTCTTCAAGACAAAAGATGGAAAATTTATTTCTCTGGGAAATATTGAAGACAAGTTTTGGGTAAACCTTTTGAAACTCATCGAACGAGAAGACCTGACTCAGTATCAATTCGCCATAGGAGAACAGGCTGATAAAGCCATGGATGAACTACGAGCCGTCTTTCTTTCAAAGACCCGAAAGGAGTGGCTGGATCTCTTTGAGGGGGAGGATATATGTTATGCTCCGATAAATAGTGCAGAGGATGTGATGGCAGACCCCCATGTCAGACACAGAGAGATGTTATTGGATATGGAACATCCTGTTGAAGGGAAGATGACGACAATTGGTTTTCCTTTTAAATTCTCAGGAACACCGGCGAGTATAAGGACTCCATCTCCTACACTGGGTCAGCATACAGACGAGATTCTAAAGAAAATGGGATACCAGGATAATGAAATAAAAGACTTACAAGCGAAGGGAGTAATATAAGAGTTTTAATCAGTCATTATAGTGTAATGTAGTAATCTAAAATTTAAAACAAAATTTGCAATGAGGTGTAAAGATGAACACAGTTACCCTGAAGATAAATAACACTGAGCTTACAGTTGAGCGGGGCACAACTGTTCTCGAGGCAGCCAGGGAATCGGACATTTATATTCCCACTCTTTGTGCTCATCCCGAGTTACCTGTTCCCCTTGGCGCATGTCGTCTCTGTGTTATCGAAGTTGAAGGAAAGGGGTTCCCTACGTCATGCATCACCCGAGTTTCTGACGGAATGATTGTTCATACAGATACCGAAAGGATCAAAGAGATTCGCATCCACAATCTCAAGCTCCTCCTTTCTCCTTTGCCGCAACCCCGGCTGAAACATAAGGAGTTAAAGAAACTTTGTGAGTATATTGGAGTCAAAGAAGAGGATATTCCCCCGTATGTTTCGAGAGCTCTGCCAGTAGATAAAGATGAACTGGAGGATAAGGTGCGACTGAGTCTGGATCATAATCTTTGTATACTTTGTGGTCGTTGTACGAGAGCTTGCAAAGACATAAGACATATAGGAGCGATTGACTTTGTTACCTGTAATGGCAAGCTAAGGATAGGTCCTCCAAGGGCCTCTTCATTTAGGGAGGCAGGTTGTACATTCTGTGCTACTTGCGTGAAATATTGTCCAACAGGTGCTTTTACATTAACTAAGTTGAGGTGAAATAATGATTAAAGCTGAAGTCGTCTTGGATGAAAGCCGCTGCTTTGGCTGCGGGTACTGTGAGAAGTTTTGCCCTAGAGGGTGTATTGAAATATTGGGAGATAAGTTTACCTCTGTAGGATATAAGCTCCCAACATTTACGAAACCAGATGAGTGTGTGGCCTGTGGAATCTGTGTATGGATGTGCCCTCATCTTGCCCTTGAGGTTTATCAGTGCATTGAAAATTAAAGAGTAAGAGAATCAAGGTGGATTTTAACACGATAGATGTCCGCTGTATTAATATAGCTTTGAATAGGAGTGTACAAAATGGGAGAAAGGATATTTATTCAAGGAAATGAAGCAATAGGGTGGGGTGCTCTGAATGCCGGTTGCGATGGTTTTTTTGGTTATCCAATAACTCCACAGAATGAGACTACAGAATGGTTTGCCCGGGAATTTCCCAAAAGGGGGAGGGTCTTTGTTCAATCCGAATCAGAAACAGGCTCAATAAATATGTTGTTTGGTGCAGCATCTGCAGGAGTGAGATGCATGACTTCAACGTCTTCTCCTGGATGGGGCTTGATGCAAGAGGGGTTATCACACGTTGCTGCTGCTGATCTCCCCTGTGTGATTGCATTGATACAACGAGGAGGCCCGGGTGCAGGTACCACGAGACATGCACAGACAGATTATACCTCTGTCACGAAAGGTGGAGGGCAGGGGGGATACAAGAACATCGTTCTCGCTCCAGCCTCAGCACAGGAGACTCACGACCTTATGCAAGTGGCCTTTTTCCTGGCCGATAAGTATCGAAATCCGGTCGTCGTTTTAAGTGACGGTATTATGGGACAGGTGAGAGAATCTGTAGAGTTACGCACATTGGATTTCGGAGAGCTGCCGGAGAAGGACTGGGCATTACGAGGGAGGGATAACCAGAAGGACAAGGGGAGACGTTTTATACATTCTGCCCCAGGTCTCATAATGACTCCATTTGGCCCAAATTATAATGATTGGCTGGCACATGTTCAGAAAAAATATGAGGAGATGACCTCAGAAGTGAGATATGAAGTCCTTCATGGCGATGATGCAAGGCTCTTTATAGTCGCCTACGGTTACCCAGCACGATCTTCTGAGGAGGCTGTGAACAAGGCTCGTGAGGAAGGCCTGAAAGTGGGCTTAATTCGGCCTATAACACTGTGGCCTTTTCCAGGGAAGTTGATTAAAGAAAAGGCGCTTCAAGGGTGTAAGTTTTTGGTGGTTGAGGATTCTTTGGGACAGATGGTTGAAGATGTCCGATATGCAGTGGAGGGTAAGGCCGAGGTCAATCTGTTAAATATTCTGGCGCGACATCTGCCTCATGACGGGGGAATGCTGATGCCAGGAAGGATTATCGAAGAGATAAGGAGATTATTATGAACAAGGAGGATAGATCGATGGTCAGAGAAAAGGTATATGGGATGCCGGACCAGGTATTTGCACCTTCTTTTATGGCCTGTCCAGGGTGTCAGCATCCTACCATAGGCCGAATTGTTGCCGAGGTTTTGGTAGAACTTGGTATTGATGGAAGAGCTATAGCCGTTATAGGCGTAGGCTGTACCGGAAGCTTGATGTTCATGACAAACATTGATATTGTCTTACCTTCTCATGGAAGAGGCCCAGATTCTGCTACCGCTATTAAACGTGTCCGGCCGGATACCATTGTTTGGACTCTTCAGGGAGATGGAGACAGTATGGCAATCGGGGCCGGCTCTCTTGTCGGTGCCTTAACACGTGGGGAAAAGATCACCATCATTATGGGAAATAATACCAATTATGGAACCACTGGTGGACAGATGGCGCCTACTACGGTTATGGGCCAGATAACAAGTACCTCTCCCAATGGCAGGGATGCTGCAAGGGAAGGGTATTCAGTACATGCTGCTGAGATGGTAGCAACCTTCAAAGGATGTGCTTACAGTGCCCGAGGTGCACTAACCAGTCCGGACAATTACCAAAGGACAAAGAGGTATATAGAGACAGCCTTTAAGAAACAAATCGATAACGTTGGACTTAGCTTTGTTGAGGTTATTTCTGCATGTCCTGTCAATTGGCACAAGCCGCCGGTTGAATGTCTCAAGTGGATAGAGGATGAGGTATTAGAAGAGTATCCTTTGGGTGAGTTCAAAAACATAGACAAAATAGAGTAATGAAATTTAAAATACAGGATCTTTCAGTTTTCCAATAGGAGGATTTATGGGACAAAAAGAGTATTTTCGAGAGGAATTATTTATTGCTGGATTGGGTGGCATGGGAGTGCTCTTTGCAGGGTCACTGCTTGCATCAGTAGCCTTTAACAGATTTAAATACGTAACCTGGCTTCCCTCATACGGTGTCCAACCCCGGGGGGGACTGTCCGAATGTACTGTTATCTTCTCTGAAGAGAGAATCCCTTCACCAGTACTGGATCAGGCAAAGACTGTGATCCTCATTGACGGTACCCAGTATAAAGTCATGGAACCAAGGGTTCGTCCTGGTGGCCTGATGATTTTAGATAACTCCGGTTATAATAAAGAGAAAGAGAGAGAAGATATTCGATTATTACCACTTCCTGCAATGGAAACCGCAGTCAGCACATTCGGGCAGGCTGGATCTACAAACCTGATTTTACTCGGCGCATATATCGCAGCAACAGAAGCAATGCCCGCCCAACTCATTAACGATGAGATGGAAAGGAGATTTAGGAAAAAGGAGGATGTATTAAAGCGTAATAAGATAGCATTTGAACGAGGATTGGAATTGGGACAGGGATAATAAGGTGTAAAATCGCTTATGAAGATTAAAGATGCCAATTCTGTTTATCTTTCCAAATAAAAACAAACCACCTCTTCTATACAGGTGAACGGATATCTCCCTCTTTTTTTGATATTCATAGTCATTTGTTATGGTAAAAGGCATTATAAAGGCTCATTTCTACTGCCTTTTGCATAGTATAAAAGGATGGACAAGGAGTGTAATTTGTTACGAGGTGAGATCAAAGCCCGTATTCAAGCGTATTCCATAAATGAGGCAAAGAACCTATTATTCAATACCTTCCAACTTGATGATCATAAGAAAGAAGATATTATAACCAGCCTTTACTCGGGGCATCATTTACTTATCCTTGGTGATCCGGGAAGCGGTAAGACTATGCTTGCAGAGAAGATAAGCACTGTCCTTGGTGATATAGAGGTCATACAGGATTGCCCCTTGAATTGTCAACCGAAGAATCCTTCTTGTCCTTGGTGCATAAGGAAAGGGATAGAACGGGAGATCAAGCCTCAGATCATACCTGCCTCTTTGAGAATAAAGAGGATTCAGGGGAGTCCTGAGTTGGTTCCGGAAGATTTGATTGGCGGATTAGATCCTGAGGCAGCGCTAAACTACGGTCTTCATGATATTAGGGCATTCATGCCGGGTAAACTCCTGAGGTCTAATAGGGGGATTTTGATTATCGACTTTATAGACAGGATACCGGAAAGGGTATTGAATGTACTTCTCAACGGCCTGGAGGACGACAGCATAAGTGTTGGTGGCTATGAACAGAGAATTCCTCTCGATATCTTAATCATTGCTACTGGTGCTCTACGGGCATTGAGACAGCTTCCTCTCGATATGATGGATCACTTCGATGTTGTAAAACTTCCTTACATACAGGATAGAGAAGTCGAAAGACAGATCGTATTTGATGGGAAGATCATGGATGATAGTGTGAAGGAAAAGACAATGCAAATCATCCACAAAACGAGGAATCATCCTGATATACAAAGGGGTGTCAGCACAAGGGGTGGGATTCGATTTGCCGAGTTGCTCGCAATATACAATCGGATTAGTTCAAAAAACAATAATGAAATATTTAAGGCAGCCTCAATGATATCCTTGCCACATAGGATTGCCCTGGCACCTCATGTAGAAACTGTAAGAGAACCTGAAGAGATAATCAAAGAGATCTTAGATGAGGTTCTCTCCGGTAGTGAAAAGAAAAAATTTGGTATCGTATTGACTGAACAGGAGGTTCAAGCCTTAATCGAGGAGATATTGCGAGTAGAGAGGTTCAAGTATCCTCTCAGGATGGGTTACTTTGATTTATTACTGAAAAGGATTCACAGATTTCCCGAATCCCAGCTCGCTGGGATACACAAGAAGATGGTAGACAAGCTCGATAAAGATATTCAGTCAGGGCATAAAGACGACATGCCTGAAAAACTCCTCTTAGAGATAGAGGAGATACGAAAACATAAAGACAGGATGTTTGAAGAATATAAAAAGATGCTGGAAGAACTTGCCCTTAAAGATACACTGGATATGCTTGAACATAAGAATGTCCTTGAAAAAAGTGAAAAGGGGTGGAATCTGACAAGGAAAGCCGTGACTATCCTTCTTGAAAAGTTATCTCCCAAGTATTGGGATTATATCAATCTTTCCGGAGAGGGCCGGCACAGGGCTGGAAAGAGATTGAACTTTGGAGATGGAAGGATAATTGGTCAAAGAAAATACAGATTTGGAGACAGGTACAAGGATGTATCTGTAAAGGACACGATCAGGGAAGCCATCAGGAATCGACGGGATTATGTAACCAGAGAAGATATTATAGTAAACAAAAAGGACATTAGAAAGAAACTGGAAATTGTAATGCTTATCGACCTTTCGGGAACAATGTCTCAACTCGATAAGCTTTGGTATGCAAAAGAAAGCGCCATAGCCCTGTCATTAGCATGTACACACTATAAAGACAGGATCGGTGTGGTCATATTTTCAAATATGGCTGATGTCTTGGTTGAGATAACCAGCAATCCATATACTGTTGCAGATAAGGTTCTAGACCTTGATCTCCATGGAAACGCATTTACAAATATAGGTTTTGGCATATCAAAGGCACGTTCGCTTCTGACGCGACACAAAAGAGGCGCAGTAAAACAGCATATTGTACTCATCTCGGATGGAGATGCCAATGCACCGAAACCTTTTCCTGAAAAGCTATGTATAGAGGAAGCAACAAAGACAATACGAAAAGGTATTACCATTTCGTGTATTTGTATCAATGAAGAGTCCGCAAATCCAATGCTTATGAGAGACATATCAAGAATTGGAAAAGGAAGAATCTATATGATCGGCGGATTGGATGAACTCACCCCGGTGTTATTCGAAGAAAAAGACTGTATTTAGAATGATATAAATCACCTGATAACGCTCATATCCAACTTAATCTCTGCTTTTGCCTTGATACCATCCATCCATAATCGGAACGTATCTTCTCTTTTTTGTTGTAAAAGCAACTTTTTAAGTCTCTTTTTTGCTGCACTGAATTCTTCTTTATCTATACCCTTTCTGTCCTTAAATCTCAAAATTATGTAGTTATCATTTGCCTCAAATATCCTGTCCGAATAGGGGGTATTTTTCGATAGTGAGAATGCGTGTTCCTTAACCTCTTCAGAGTATCCAATCCTGCCCCTTCTTTTGAAAAAACCTGTTTGCTCTGACTTTAATTTATTTTCTCTAATAATACTTTCCCACTCTTTTCCCTCTTTGAGTTCTTTTAGCAAATTTTCGGCTTTTGCTTTTGCCATTGATTTTTCTTTTTCAAATATAAGATCCTTCTTAACCTCTGTTTTAACCTTTTCAAGCTCTGGTATTTGAGGTGGTAATTTCTCTATTGCCTGTAATATATAATTTGTTCCAGAAGACTTTACAATTTGACTGATCTCTCCTTTTTCGAGTAAAAAGGCTGCGTTTGAAAAGGTTCTATCCCTGCCAATTCCTTCTATGTTTTCTCCTGATGCAAAAAGCCCCGTCTTTTTTATTTTCAGATTTTCAGTAAGAGCCAATTCATTGAGATCTTTTGTATCGATAGTCAGCGCATTTATATTTTCTGCTTCCTCCTGTGCAAGTTCATCAGCCTTTTCGAGTTTTAATAGTGTATGAATCTCTGATTCGACCTCAGATAAAGGCATGGTCCTCGCATCTAGAATCTTTTCAGCCTTTATTATATGAAACCCAAAGGGGCTATAGACAATAGAACTGATTTCCCCTTCCTGAATTGAGGATAGGGCTTCTTTAATAGAGGGCATCAGCTTATCTCGCTCTACAAATCCTAAGTCTCCGCCTTTCTTTGCTGATGGATCATCTGAGTATTTTTTGGCCAACGCTGAAAAATCTGCTCCATTGTGGATCTTTTTTAGGATCATTTCTGCTTTCTGTTTGCCTTGGGTTCTCGATTCAGCATCATCCTGTGGTGCGGCGATTAAAATGTGTTTTGCTTTGATCTTTGCAGGGATACTGAATTTATCTATGTTCAGTTCATAGTAGTCGTTAATTTCCTCTGCTAAAAGAGTTACTTGTGATTCATAATCTTTTGGATTAAAATTCAGATACTGGACATTTACTTTGGCCGGTATCTGATAGTTCCTCTTATTGTTTGAAAAATAATCACTTATCTCTTCATCAGATATCTTTACACTTCCCTTAAAGGCAGAATGTTTTATATGAGTCACTTCAATATTTATGCTTTCATTCTCCAGTGTATAGGCATCCAGTAACTCTTTATCAGAGACTTTTGCGTTGTCTTTTATTAAGTTTTCCACTTTTTTTTGCAGAATCTCTTTTCTTTGCAAATCCTCAAATTCCTCTGGGGTTATCCTGTTATATCTCAATAACTGTTTGTATAACGAATTTTTGAAAACCCCGTCTTTTTGAAAGACAGGGTAATGTATAATCGATTTTTTCAGTTCATCATCGGTTACTTCAAGGTTTAGCTTTTCTGCTTCCTGTAATAAGAGGACTTTTTCTATTAAACTATTGATAGTCATCTCTTTTAGATTGAGCCTTTCGATTGTTTCTTCAGAAAAATCTTCCTTGTATATCTCTTTATATCTCTTTAAAATATTGTCATAGGCCTTTCTGTATTCATTCATTGTTATACGGTAATCATTGACTGTAGCTATTCTATTGCTGCTATCAGGCTTAAAACTCCCTACACCCCAAAAGACAAAAACTACAATTACAGCAAAGAGTGCTGCTTGGATGAACCATGATCTTGCATTTCTCCTCATCAATTCGAGCATATTATTCACCTTTCTTTTTGTTTGGTCTATGCAATCTGTAACATGTTTTTGTAATTCTACGTATTATTTTAGCCCTATGAAACAAAAAGCACTCGCCAGGCTTTAACGACAATTAAATTTTACCCCCTACAGAACTCGCTTCTAAGTGTGCATAAAGATAGAACAGCATCAAGCTGTTTAAATTCAGTCGGTACATTTTAGAACTATTAATACTTTAGAACAGCGAAGCTTTTCTCCCGTTTTTTTATGCTTACTCAGATATCCAAACAATTGCACGGATTAAAATTTAACCGTTGGATTTGCAACTCAAATTTCAAAAGGCTAGACTTTCTCAATTTTACTTATTGTGCTAGAAAATAGCAACATTTTTATAACTGAATTTGGAGATCATGTAATCCATTAAAAGATTTAAGAAGGCACTTATTGTAAAGGGAAAAAATAAAGTGCAAGAAATTCAAAACAAACCCTGGACTTTTTAAAGCAAGGTGTGGTAAATGTATATATAATAATAGAATTTTGGTTTTTGATTGGGCTATGGACGATATACTCTTTGTTTGTACAGCAAATATATGTAGGAGTCCTTTTGCTGAAAGGGCATTGAAGGACCTTTTTTTTAAAAAAAATAAGGAGGGGATACATGTTCATTCAGCTGGGGTTAATATATTCCCTGGGCTTTCTGTCCCACCAGAAGCGATTCGTATTGCTTTTGAACTGGGAATAGATGTTTCAGAGCATACCCCTCGGCAGGTCTACATCAAAATCATTCAGGAAGCGGATATCATCCTTGTTATGAATGTCTTCCACAAGAAGATTATATTGGAAATTGATCCTGAATCTGAGGAGAAGTTGAGACTTTTGGGAAATTTTGGCACATTCCGCGGAGATATGACGGAAGAAGTGGAGGTCCCTGATCCCTATGGCCTTAGTTCATTTCACTATAGATCTTCTTTTAATATTATCAGGGATTGTATAAATAATCTTTATGAGCAAATGATTTGTCCATAATCAGGGAGTGTCCATCCAAAAAATGAGTAAAATTGTATTTTCTGGATGGACATGAGTCAATTTTTTAGAAAGCAAATCGCCCTTACATCCCGTACCATTTCGTAATATCTTTTGCCGGCACTCGATTGGTAACCAATTTATTCGCTGGAAAGTCCATATCCGGATAACCGATTGTAATACAGATAATCAGTCTTTTGGTATCCGGTATGTCGGTGTATTTTCGAATCACTTCCGGAAAGAGGATCCCCTGAGATTGGATACATGTGCCGAGGCCATATTTCAACGCTACAAGGGCTATTGTCTGAGTAATCGCACCCACATCATACATACTGCCCCCTTCGCTTAACGACTTGTCAGAATAAATAATTATAACAGATGGGGCATTAAAGTACCGAAAACCCTCTTGTGTCCACTTTGCCCGTTTTTCTTTGTCTTCCTTTGTAATTCCCAAAAGGCCATAGAGCTGTTTCGCTAAATCCACCTGCCTTCTCTTATATTCACCTTCAAAAAATACGGGTTGTACATCAGGATTGGGCATTGATCCGCCTTCAAGCAATTTTACATTTTCTTCCATTATCTTTCTAAGAACATCTCCTGTGATTACTGCAAATTCCCAGGGTTGTGTATTGAGTGCAGAAGGTGCCCTTACAGATATTTCAAGAATCTCTTCAATAACCTCTTTTGGTATTGGCTTGTCTTTGTATGCCCTGATACTCATTCTGGATTTTACCGCTTCAATGATGTCCATGGATTCCTCCCCTTTTGTTCTATTAAAATCTCTCTATTATCTAGCCATAAACACTATCAATAATATTTTAGAAATGCAAGGATTTATTGGGGCTCTCACTCATCCAATATTGAGGGTTTTTAAAGGGAAATTGGCTATTCAGGATTGAGTTTGCCCTTATGGATATGGGGAAAGATGAACAGTAATTAAGGGATAAGTAAGATCAGCCTTATACGGATCAACGTTATACTATTGACAATGCTATTGAATATCAGCTATATTTGTTATAAATCATTGGAAAAACCGTGAATCGTAAACTTGTAACCGTAAGAGGATACTAGTATATCTATGCTGGTTATAATTGCCTGAATTTGATTGAACCTGCTTGAGAACCCATTTGAAGGGGGGTTGAAATGCCGCCCAAGGTCATTTATGAAAGGTTTTGGTGGTTTCACAAGCAGGTAAAGGCTGGAAAATATCCGAATGCCAGGAAATTAGCACAGAGGTTTGAACTCTCTGTTAAAACAGCCCGGAGGGATATTGAATTCATAAGAGACAGGTTGAATGCGCCTCTCGTGTATTTGCCTGAAAAGAGGGGTTATGAATATGAACATAGAAGCTATGAACTTCCAGGGATATGGATTAAGGAGGATGAACTTGTAGGGCTTCTTGTCTTATCAAGGTTAGCTTCTGGCATACCAAACAAGAACCTCAAGACTTCTCTCGCATCATTTCTTCAGCAATTTTTCACCTTTCATTCTTTGAATCTTCCAGTCTCTTTTGAAGAACTTATCCAAAAAGTATCGGTAAAGAAGATAAGATATTCCCAGGTTCGTGATACTATCTTTCAGAAGGTAATTGACCCTCTCTTTTACACTAAGCCTTTGAAAATAATCTATTATTCCCCGCATAAAGATGAGATAAGCCAAAGGGATATCCTTCCGCTCCACCTGCTCCAATATATGGGGAACTGGCATACCATTGCCTATTGTTCTTTGAGAGATGAGCTTCGAGACTTCGCCCTTTCCAGAATACAGACAGCAATACCAGCAACGAAAAATATCAATCCGGATATTTCTTCAGGCTTTGTATAGGAATATATGAGAAAGAACTTCGGGCTTTTGAACAGTGAGATCAGTATTGAGGTCTGCCTGAAATTCTCTCCTGATATCGTGCCCTGGGTATCCGAACAGGTATGGCATTCCGAACAAAAGCAAACAAGGCATTCTGATGGAAGCCTCTGCCTCACCCTTCCAGTGGCAGATTTGAAGGAAAGAAAGAGAGAAGTTCTCAAATACGGGGCCCATGTGGAGGTTCTTTCCCCTCGGCAACTCGGGGATGAAGTGAAAAAAGAGATAGAAAAGATGAAAAAATTTTGACAGCTATTTCATTAACGATTTATTTGAACCGATGAATAAACTAGTGAATAAAATAGGGTTTTGAGAGAATAAAAGGAAGAATTGTGAGTCTGAATGTCTGTTATATGATAGTCTATACTCTGTCATCTGTAGGTTTGTCTTCTATATGCTGACTCGTCTTTGATGAGCGGGCTATTCGTGGGGGCTTGGTTAGAATGTCTTAAGATAGAGTAGAATTTCTTAGGGAGGGGAAATATTTGATAGAGGTACAGAATAAAAAAACTTGGCTCTTATGTAAGGGGCAAACAGGAAGATAAAAGCGACATGGATATCCTCGTTGAGTTTCGTGAGCCAGTTGGTTTTTTACTTTTCTCGACCTTGAGAAATATCTCACAGGATTACTCGGCGTAAAAGTCGATCTGGTGTCTAAGAAGGCATTAAAACCAAGGATAGGTAAATATATTCTTCAGGAGATGATATCGATATGAGAAGAGAAGATTATTTAGACTATGTTCAAGATATTCTCGATTTTATCAATGGAACCCACGAATTTGTAAAAGGGATGACAGATTCCTGATATTCCCTGGAAGAAAATGGCTGGGCTGAGAGATAAACTCATCCATGAATATTTTGGGGTTGATTTGGAAATTGTATGGCAAGTGAAAAAAGAGCTTCCATCGGTGAAACCATTGATCAAAGGCGTTCTTGAAGACTTAGAGTGAGGATGTGGGAGTTGGAGAGTTGAGAGTTTGGGGAGTTGAAAAGAAAATGAGTTTGTCAATAGCTAGCACTGATTGCTGACACGGATACTCCTTGCTGGCCGCCGGTATATTTATGCTGGACTAAATACCAGTAGGACAGACATTATATGGAGGGAGAGGGTGTGGTATAAAAAAGACCAGAAAGGTGATGGCAAGAATAGAAGATATTAAGTTGAAAAGGCATCCTTTAGAAATGATAGGTTGAATCAATTTCGCCACTTTAATACCTCATTTGTATTTGACCGTATCCATTAAAGGGCGATGATATTAAATGAGAAAGTTTTAAAACAAGTTGCATATAGTATCATATGCATATGATACTATATGCAATCTCTGAGATTCTCCTCTTTTCTGAAGGGGGATATTCTGTATAAAGTGAATAAAAAGACAGCCTTGGAAGCTTTGAAATTACGTAAATGAGGAGCCATTTGTAAATTTCGGCCGAATACGTCTTCTTGGTGGGTTATTTTGCAGATCAAGGAACTGGGTTAATGATTTAAAGATCTTAAATGAAGGAGAACTGGCGCATTTTGAATTCTTTAAAGCATAAATTCACAGTGTCTTTTAAGACATAATGTTAGGGACTATAGAACTGGCATCTTGATTTTGGGAAAAAATTCATGAACAAAATGATACAAACCGCAGGAAATTCTTCACAAAGATTTAAAATTCTTATCGTAGTGTTTAACCTCGATATTACGAGAAGAGAGGTTCCAGCTTTTAGAGGCGCAATTATCAATAAGGTGGGCCGAGAAAATGTTCTCTTTCACAACCACTTAAATCAAAATTTCCGCTATGGATACCCTCTTATCCAATATAAGGTTTTAAGGAGTAATCCGACAATTGTCTGCATTAATGACGGCACTGAAGAAATCCATAGGTTTTTCGAGCAGACCAACTGGGATATAACTTTGCATGGAGAGGAAATTATCACCGAGATTAAGGATCTATCTTTTGATTATTTCAACTGTGGATTTTCGACAAGGCGTTTGAAATACAAGATTGAAAACTGGTTTGCTCTGAACGAAAGCAATTTCAAAAGATTTATGCAACTGAATAAAGATAGGGAACGAATCAGATTTCTTGAACGTGTGATGATTGGGAACATTATTTCATTTGCCAAAGGAATCAGATGGAGTATCAACCAACAAATTGAGCTTGCTATAAACCATTTACCCAAACAACACTCTTTTACTTTCAAGAGTCACCAAATGATTGGTTTCAATCTTAGCTTTACAACTAATATTATCTTGCCAGATCTCATCGGATTAGGGAAATCCATTTCCCGAGGATTTGGGGTGATCAGAAAGGTTTTATAATATGGAACAGATGAGATTTACAGGAGATCCACTCGTAGATCTTGGTGGATTGGTCATAAACACACTGCCAGAAAAGAGTATCGAAGAAAAAATACGCTTTGTTACAGATATATATGTGGATAAGTGGAAAGGAAAAATTAATGCTGTTTTTTTACATTCCAAGATAACTACAATTCACGCAAGCGGGAAATCCAAACGCCAGCGCGAAGATTCACTGAAATATTACCTTGGAGTTTTAAAGAATGAGGGGTATATATCAGAAGGATATTGTCGGATTTGTGCCCAGCGTGGATTTTTGTTCAGGGCTGGGAGGGACAATTACCCTCTATCAGGCTCAGGAGATTTTGTCAACTTCCACCATTCTCATGAAGAGGGTTTGCTTTTGTGTAGAGACTGCCTGATCAAACTGTACTTTGTCCCCATGGGAGTTTTGCAATGCGCTGGAAATCTCATGCTCGTGCAGATACAAAACAAATATACGTGGCAACTATGGCAGGAAGATGTAATCAAAAATAATCTTGATAAGATATTTGTAGGGTCATCAGATGGTATTCTTTCTTCCAATCTTTTAAATCCCCACAATGCCCTCTTTTATTTTGCTGCCAATCTTATCAGAAAATTTGAGCTTTTCGATATACCTTCCCAGCGGCTAAGGCTGTTTTATTTCACAAACTTTGCGACCAACCCCAATGTTGATATTCATGATTTGCCCAACAATGTCTTTTCTTTCCTCAAGAGGGTATTGAAGCCAGACCTGAGACCAGCCTGGTTGTACTTTGTAAAAAGGCATTACAGATTCAGCAAGAGAAGGCATATTCATTTCGACAAGGAGACGAAAGAATGGATTGAGGTCAAAAAGAAAGAAGCCGCCAGTCTTGATATTCAGGATTACGAGGGTACAAATTCCAATACAATATATGAATATTTACTGTCAGGTAGATCAATCCTTGCGGCATTATGTCGAATGCATAAATCAGAAAAATTTCCGGTACTGATAGCAATAATCTATTTAAGGGAGGTGAAGAAGATGCGGCAGGAACAGATTGATTTGATACAAAAAATTTCGGATAAAATAATAGCGCTTTGCCAAAAAGAAGGCAACTTCAAGAAATATATTACGCCTATTGAGGGAACCAGATATGCTTATGAGCTTCGAGCGGCAATCTTACGTCTAGTGAAAACTCACTATAAAGATGGAGAACCGGAACCCTTTGTTCGGCTTAAAGACTACATAGAATATCTATTTCCAGATGGACAAAGCTGGTACGAAGTTCGTGATTTTTTGCTGATTTCGCTGTATGAAAAATTACATGATTTGCGCATAGATCCAACGCAGATTTCAGATGAAGAAAGATCCGATATCAATGATAAAGAAACTAATTTCATTGAAGCATTTAATCAATAATAAAGGAGGTGGTTGATATGCCAAAAACAGTGCAGGGATTTATACTAATTGATGTGGATGTGGTGGCTTTAAATAATGCCGGTAGAGACACAACAACCACTTTAGAAAATGCGGTAGCAACTAAAAAAATTTTTAAGGGTGGGAAAGCGTACGCATATGTCTCAGGCCAAGCTTGGAGATATTGGTGGCGAGAAACTCTGGAAAAAAACTTTAACTGGACTATGTCACCCGTTGTCAGAGATGCTAAGATCGCTTTTACTGCGGCCAATCCAGTAATATATCCTGATGATGATATGTTTGGGTATATGCGCGCAGCTAAAGAAGAACATGTGGATTCTAAAGGAAAAAGCAAAAGTGTAAATGTCACATTGACCCGCATTTCACCTCTAAAGAACTCTGCTATGATTTCGGTATCGCCAACTAACATAGTTCAAAACTGGTCTTCTATGACTCGTCAAGAAGGGGATGCCGTTCCGTATAGTAAGGACGAGTATTGTGCCACTATGAAAGGTATGTTTTCGATCTCTTTGGAACAGGTGGGAACTTTTTCTTCTGTGGAAAGGACAGGATTTAAAAACCTTAATGAATACTTAAGGAAAGAGGCTATTGAAAAGGGTGCAGAGGAGATAGAAGACCCCTTCACGAAGGACAAGGAACAAAAACCACTAAAACTATATCGTTTGCCAAAGCCAGAAAGACTTAAAAGAGTCAAAGATACCATATTGGCTCTGGAAATCCTGAATGGCGGGGCAATGCAAACCAGCAATATGGGGGATGTTACCCCAAAGTTACTTGTCCTGACAACATTGAATAGCGGCAACCATTTGTTTTCGCACCTGGCAAAGGATGATCTCGGAAAACCAGTATTTTCCATTGATGCTCTCAAACAGGTTGTGAATGACTATAATGATCGTATTGTTGGAAAGGTGTATATAGGAAGGCGTAAGGGTTTTATGGATGAGTTGGAAGATAACTTACAAGAATATGGGCAAAACGATGGGATTTTTTATGGGTCGGTTAGCGAAGCTATAAGGGCTTATGTGAAGGGGGTCGAGAATGAGGTTCCGTAAAAGGGAGCGAGGCTATGAAAGTATATAGAATACATATAACAAGCTGGACGGCGAGTTTTCGGTACCCAAATCTTATAAGCGGTTATCAGCCATCCTTAGCAGTGCCCCCACTTTCTACGATATACGGATTAATTGCATCAGCTTTAGGGAATTATATCTCTCCATACGATATGGCATTAGGATATGTTTTTAATTTCGGTTCACAGTCTATTGACTTAGAGACAATTTATCAAATCACCAGTAAATCTTCTCCTCTTAAAACTAAACAGAATATTATTCGCCGTCAAATATTGTTTGATAATAATTTATGGCTCTATGTCCAGGATTCATCAACAGCAAAGGCTTTCATTGAACCACAGTTTCAACTCCTTTTAGGTCGGTCTAGTGATCTGGCATCAGTCATTTCTGTTGAAGAAATTGAAATTCAACAACTAAAAAAACTAACCGCGCTAAAGGGCACAACAGTCCCTATGGGTACGATACCCTTATCTGCCCCTATTCAGGCTTTGCCGCTTGGTTTTACTGATGAGATACCGAGAAGAGGTATTGGGACGAGGCCTTTTTTTCTATTAGAGTATGATTATAAGCAGCCTGAAAGCATTAATGAATGTGGTTTTTTTGACTCTGAATTAGGTCATGAAATTTACTGGCATGATTATAAAAAAACAAAATGAAGGAAACATTTATCAAATCAGAGAATTTAGGCTTTGATGTTGATAGTGTTCTTGCGAAATCTAACGGAAAAAGTCTATTCGCACATATTGAAGACTGTTTGAAGGTTTATCAAAACCTATGCAGAGCTTTGCCGACTATCCCAATCATTTTAGGGCAAGATAATTTTTTTGATCTTTTGTTTTGCTCGATTTATCTGCACGACTGGGGAAAAGCTCATATAGAATTCCAAAAATTATTAAAAGGCCAAAAGAATCAATGGCTTCGAAGTCGACATGAAATCTATAGCATTCCATTCGTAGAGATGCTGCCTTTTGAGCCTAAGCAAAAGGAACTTATTGCACAGTCAATTCTAGGTCACCATAAGGATTTCGAGACGCTCATGGAGTATTTGTATTCAGATGAACAGATTGAAGAATACAATCAAACCCACCAGGCAAAAGTTAATCCGTTAGATTTTAAAGATAACCTAAAAAACAAGTTGAATATATCCTACCTTATTGGGCTAAAGAATCATTTTCAAGCAATGTACGACAAATACGCGAAGACTCACCGCCACTTCGATTTCATATCTATTGATTTCTCCTCCCAGGAAAATCCAATTAATAAATATGCCAAGCCATTTCTAAAAAAGAAATATCTATCAGATCAGGCAAATTGTTGGTTGCAAATGCTTCTATCAGGTTCCATAAAGTTATGTGATCATATGGGTTCGGGAGAGCAATTCGAGATTACAAGGCTCTCAGGGAATGAGTTTAAGTTTTTGAACAGATTTGAAGGAAATTGGTACAGTCATCAGGAAAAGTGTGCTGAAGTAAAAGGCAGCCTCCTATTAATCGCTCCCACTGGCTCAGGAAAAACTGAAGCTGCTTTGAGATGGATACAAAATCAATTAAAGAGCGGTCATCAAGGACGCGTTTTCTATGTTCTTCCCTTCACGGCATCAATTAATGCCATGCACCAGCGATTTGTGAAGAGTATTGAAGGTAAAAATATTGTTCCCTCTAATTCTAGATATGTTGGTATCTTACACGGTAAAGTTGACCAATACATTGCCCAATTTTTTGAAGATCTGGAAGATGATCGCCACGAATATAAAGATCGATTAAAAAAAATTAAAGAGATACAAAAACAGATGGTTCATCCCCTTAAAGTAGTAACGCCATTTCAGATATTAAAATACTGTTATGGAGTAAAGGGTTTTGAAAAAGGGCTCACCGAGTTAGCAGGAGCTATGCTTATTTTTGATGAGATTCACGCATATGATACACAAACCTTTGCTCAAATCGTTGTTTCCCTTAAGTGGTTGTCCGAACACTTGGCAACCAGGGCTTTAATTATGACGGCAACATTACCTTCGTTTATGTTAGAAGAGCTTCAAGAAGCAGTTGGTAGTTCCGTAGTGGTAAGAGCGGACGAACAGCTTTTGCGAAAGTTAAGTAGACATCATATACATATTTTAGAGGGCAGTATTTTTGATCAGATATCCTTGATCGACAAAAGTTTAAAAGAGGGGAAAAGGATTGTCGTCGTTTGTAATACTGTTGCGAGTGCCCAAAAATTATTTAACGTACTTACAGATAAGAAAGAATCCCCAAAATCAATTTTGTTGCATTCTCGTTTTATACCCAAAGATAGAATTGATAAAGAACAGTGTCTCAATGATGGAAATGTTCAATTACTTGTTGGCACGCAGGTTATCGAAGTAAGCCTAGACATTGATTTTGATGTAATATTTACAGAGCCAGCACCATTAGATGCATTAATTCAAAGGTTTGGCCGAGTTAATAGAAGATGTAAAAAGGGAATTTCACCTGTTTGGATATGTAAAAAAGGGGGTGAGTATGACCATTACATCTACCCCAAAGAGATTGTCGAAAATACCTTATCTATTCTTAAAAACACCTCAATAATGGAAGAGACACAACTTCAAAGTATGCTAGACAACGTTTATCCTGATTGGGCAGACAAAAAGAAATATGAAGAAATTAAGAGAGGATTTCTATTAAGTCTCAACAGGTTAAAGCCTTTTACGTCTTTCAAAGAAGAAGAAAGAACTTTTTATGAAAGATTCACCGGAGTTTCGGTGTTACCGATTGCATTTCAAGAAAAATATGAAGAATGTATTTCTGATTTAGATTTTTCTCAAGCAGAAAATTATTTTATCAATATACACCTGGGTATGTTCCACAAAATGTTGAAACAGGGGCTCTTGGAACGAGAACTTGCTATTTTTAAACATAACGATAAATTTGACCAGATTCCTTATTGGGTTGTTAAATGCAAATATGACACAGTTCTTGGATTAATGGAAAACGAAGAGGAGCAAGGAGAACGGAGTACAGTATTTTTCTAATGTTAATCGGATGTTAATGCTTTCCATACTCGGCTTCCTCGATACTTTTTATGTTAATTTTGAAATTCCCGATTACTGGGGGATCGGCAAATCGATGTCACGGGGGTTTGGGACTATTGTGAAGACAGACGGTCAGACAACAGACTTGCAGACAATCAGATAACAGACAAGGGTACAGACATGGAAAACTGACACTGACACATAAATATAGGATGATTGGCTAGGTGTTTCACTTGTGGTACACTTATGGAAAACGTCGAGAAAGGAAATTGCTATGCCATCAAAAAAACCCCGAATTAATGTTGTTCTTGATAATCTATTGTACGATAATGTCCGGCTCTTGGCTGAAAAGGATGGAGTGTCATTGTCAGCGAAAGTAAAGGATTTGATCAAAGAAGCTTTGGAACTTCAGGAAGATATTTTCCTGGCTGAATTGGCAGAAAGAAGAGATGCCTTGCTGGATGAATCTACTACTCTTAACCATGATGAAACATGGTCTTAGGGACTTTATAAGAAACTATGGTTTATAAACTCGCCTATCACCCCGATGTTAAAAAAGTTGATCTTCCCAAAATTGATGCAAAGAACAAGGTCATGATCAAAGCAGCGATTGAAAATCGTCTTTCCATTCATCCGGAAATTTATGGCAGTCCTTTACGAAGAACACTCAAAGGCTATTGGAAGTTAAAAGTGGGTGAATATCGTATTGTTTATAAGATATCAAGCAATAAAATTTATATTCTTGGCATAATCAATCGTAAAGATGTTTATTCAGAAGTTGAAAAGAGGCATCCGCGGGATTGTAAAGACAGACAATCAGAGAACAGATAGACAGACTCACAGACAGGCAGACTGGCAGACGATCAGACTGGCAGAGGGCAGAGTAAAAGATGAATAAACATAATTTTAGGAAACTGAAAATATATCAAAGGTCAATTTTGTCGTAGAAATTTATGAGCTTAGCAGGACATGCCCTACCGAAGAATTGTATGGTTTGACGAGTCAGATAAGGCGGGCGGCAACCTCTATCTTCCTTAATATTGCTGAGGGTAGCGGTAAAAATTCTGATAAGGAGTTCAAAAGGTTTTTTGAATTTTCGTTAAGGTCGGCTTATGAAGTAATGGCTTGCCTTGAGATAACATTGAAACTGACATACATTGAAAAGAAGGATTTTGACAGATTCATTTCAGATGCGGATGAAATCGCAGCTATGATTACAGGTTTTTCAAAAAGTCTATAGTCTGCACTCTGTAATCTGCCAGTCTGCAGACCGTCTGTCTAATAGTTTATCCATCAGCAAGTCTGTTTGTCTGCAAGTCTGATTGTCTGAGAGTCTGGTAAAATTATGCAAATTATAATCAATACATACGGATCATACCTTCAAAAAAACGGAGACTGCTTCCGGGTTAAGGTAGAGGATAAGGTCTTTGATGTTTCTGTGAAAAAAGTCTCTTCCATAATGATAACCACTTCCGCTTACATTACTACAGATGCCATAAAGATGGCAATGGATTATAATATAGATGTCATTTTTCTCGACAAATTCGGTGACCCCTACGGGAGGGTATGGCATAGTAAATTGGGAAGTACCACCCTGATAAGAAGGAAGCAACTGGAGATTGCCGAGACTGGAGAAGGGCTTGATCTTGCAATTGAGTGGATAAGTACTAAGTTTGATAACCAGATCGACTTCCTGAAGAGGCTCAGGGAGACCAGGAGCCGTAAATCCAAAGAGATCACCGTCTCCATTGAGAAGTTGAAGAGCTGTTCTGAGGGTCTTAACAAGCTGGAAGGGAAAATAGATGAAGTAAGGGGAACGATTATGGGACTTGAAGGCACTGCCGGTCGTATATACTTCGAGACCCTCAGTTTCATTATGCCGGAAAGGTACCAATTCAGTGGCAGAAGCAGGAACCCGGCCCAAGATGAATTCAATGCCCTATTAAACTATGCATACGGTATCCTTTATTCAAAAGTAGAAAAGGCATGCATTATTGCTGGACTGGACCCTTATGTGGGTATTATTCATACTGATCATTATAACAAGAAATCAATGGTCTTCGACTTGATAGAGAATTACAGGATTTGGGCGGATGAAACAGTAGTAAAGCTCTTTGCCTCCAGAAAAGTAAAGAAGGATCATTTTAACAAGCTCAAGAACGGTTATACTCTGAATAGTGATGGGAAGGCATTACTGGTTGAGGCATTCAATATATTTCTCGATGAATCCATCAGATATAGAGGAAGGAATATAAAGCGGGGTGATGCCATTCAGTTTGATTGCCACAAGATTGCAAATGGATTGATTAAGTGACCTGGCCCGTAGTCCGGGCCCCGCGATCCGGTTCCCGGGGGCAGTCGTTATGAATATTGATAATATGGATGTTTTCAAATTATCGCACAGTCTGACCCTCGAATTATAGAGGGAAACGGGAAACGAAAATGGAAAATCTGGTTTGGGTCATTTACGATATTGTTGAGGATAAGAAGAGAACCAAGATTGCTAAGCTCTGCAAGAATATCGGGCTTTACAGGGTTCAAAAGTCTGTCTTTCTAGGGACGCTGAATAACAACCAGCTTGATGAACTTGACTTACAATGTGGTGAAATCATAGATGAAGAAGTCGACTCAGTGTATATATTTCCCATGTGCGAGGGCGATTTTAAAAAGGTGAAGCTTCTAGGACAAGCTTTTGACAAGAAACTGGTTTCTTCGGAAGTTTTGACGAAATTTTTTTGACAGGGCAGGGGATGACGGTTACAATTTCACCTGAATCTCAATTGATGATAACGCCATCAGAGGTGATCGAATACCTCTTTTGCCCTCGTTTTACTTATTTTATGAATTGCCTGAAAATACCGCAACATGAAGAACTCCGTTATAAAGTGCAAAAGGGCAGAAAGATTCATAAATGGAGAGAAAGGATCAATAAGGACTATACGTGGAAGAAAATAGGATGTGTCTCAAGAGATCATTCAGTTTACCTGGCATCGTATAAATTGAGAGTAAGAGGAATAGTGGACGAAGTCCTGACGCTCCAGGATGGCACTCTTGCACCACTTGACTATAAGTATGCAGAATATAAGGAGTACACTTTCAAAACGCATACGATTCAGTCAACGCTTTATGCTATGCTCATTAAAGAGATTTATGAGAAACCTGTCAAGCGAGGGTTTATTTGTTATATAAGAAAAGGCTCCACCATAAAAGAAATCGAGTACAAAGAGCGTGATTTTAAGTATGCAGGATCCACATTGGATGAGATATTTAGAATTATTCAGAGAGGCTTTTACCCCAAAAAGACGAAGGGTAGAGCAAAATGTCTGGACTGTTGTTACAAAAATATTTGTGTTTAATGATATACGATGTTTAACTGTTTAAAATATAAGGCTTATCTATGAAAAGCTTCAATGTACAAGGTCAAATGAAAGGGGGTGTTTTTGAGAAGAAACGTCGCAAAAAGTTCAAAAAAGACGACAAGTATTTTTACAACAACTCATTATTTTCATTATGTTTTTACAGTAATAGCTATTGAAGAGTAAATTCCATTAAAACAAGGATTGAAACAACAGTATTTTGTGTGGCAGAATGGGAGAGAAGTATGATTGAAGAGTAAATTCCATTAAAACAAGGATTGAAACAAACCTTCCCACGTATCAGATCATAATTGCCGTTTGATTGAAGAGTAAATTCCATTAAAACAAGGATTGAAACTAAACGATAATACATTATTAGAAGCTGAAGGCCAATATTGAAGAGTAAATTCCATTAAAACAAGGATTGAAACGTTTTAAGCGCAGGCATTAGATAGATAGTGGAAAATTATTGAAGAGTAAATTCCATTAAAACAAGGATTGAAACATTAAGGCATCCCGTGAGAGAATAGAAGATATCACGATTGAAGAGTAAATTCCATTAAAACAAGGATTGAAACCTTAAATCAAGCCTTCCTGAAAACCGTATTGTTGCTTATTGAAGAGTAAATTCCATTAAAACAAGGATTGAAACAAAAATGCATTTGTTCACGTGAATGGATACGATTTAATTGAAGAGTAAATTCCATTAAAACAAGGATTGAAACTGCTTCCAATAAAATCAGCATTAGCAGCATAACCTAATTGAAGAGTAAATTCCATTAAAACAAGGATTGAAACTGTCATTAATACTCGACAATGAACTAACTAAAGAACATTGAAGAGTAAATTCCATTAAAACAAGGATTGAAACTCTAATTTCCTTATTTCATTTTCTATCGCAGTTGACGATTGAAGAGTAAATTCCATTAAAACAAGGATTGAAACCAAGATTGGTGTTCTCTAATCGACCCTTGAGAATTATTGAAGAGTAAATTCCATTAAAACAAGGATTGAAACTCATCTGCCACCCTGAACCCAAATGAGCTTTGAGATTGAAGAGTAAATTCCATTAAAACAAGGATTGAAACATATCTTCAACAGAATAATCTTTCAATATTTCGTATTGAAGAGTAAATTCCATTAAAACAAGGATTGAAACAAGAACTTATTTTCATTACAGGAGATTGAACCAAAAATTGAAGAGTAAATTCCATTAAAACAAGGATTGAAAGTTGTCAGACAAGCAGACTGTCAGATATTCAGACGACAGATTATCAGAAGCGAGGGTTGAAATAAGGCCTGCTGAATAAGCGTTAATGAGTTGATATATTTATTTATATGTGTTAATAGGTTGGCCGAAAGTGCAAGCAATTTTGCATGTTTCTTCAAAAACCCTTGCACCAATCGGCGG
>JAXHVA010000032.1:0-45955 GCA_034189035.1 Thermodesulfobacteriota bacterium | reverse complement strand
TCTATCCAAAAATAGAGTATGATTTACGGCCTCGGGATGAAATCCCCAAAGTGTTAATAGGACTTCAGCGTATATATTGCAATACAGGAATTAGAGACAGGGTCTTTAAAGTACTGATGGACTTGATCGCTGAAGATGTAGACCCAGATAATGGACGATCAGCCATGGATATATAGAAGTTTCTAGTACTAGGTTCCTTCCGTCTATCCTACAATTAGGATTGCGACAAGCTTGTGGATATAGCAAACAAGCATAAGACGTTGCTTGATGCTCGGTCTCATGGTTATTTTGACTGTGACCACCGCTATGCCCTTCAGAAAGTGAAAGATAATCTTCTCTTCGATGCAACAAGGAAGCTGATTGTTATAAATAATGGTTATTTGAGGCCACCTGAGTTTGTCAAGATGGAGGCAGAGGACTTAGCACCTGAAGAAAGTTAAAAAGCTATTCCGCAAGGCCCGTATGCTGAAACGATCAACTTCAAAAAACCCCAAAGAGAAAGCAAAGAGAGAAGATTTGATCATCAGAGCTCATATAGTTTACATTGAGCTTGCAGATTATTTGATCGACAGAGTCATAGAGACAATTTTCGTCATCTTTAAAGAGATAAAAGATCTATGCGAGATGCTGAAAGACAGAGTCATCAGATTCGTAGAAGAGGTATAAATGGAGAGAAAATCTCCCATAGCGAAAAAGTATTTTCAATCTTTGAAGAGCACACTGAGTGGATTAGCAAACTTAAAAAAGACAGAAGGAGAGATTCCCTGTAGGCGCTTAAACACTATTGCCGAGTAATAACATATATTTTGTGGGCAGGTACGTCTGTAATCAGGAGATGTGCTCCTATTCCATAGGAGTACAATATTCCCAATGGGACATTTGCTACACTTGACGGCCTACTCAAACCTGAAATTAGGGGGTTTCGTTCAGGCACTAAATAATGAAAGAGTCCCCACTCAAAAATGCGACCTGTGCGGTTAGCCAAATTCACAGCTTGCCGGCTGTTTCCTCTATTTGTTTCTTATAAAACTACAAGTTTCCATCAGGTTGTACATGTAATGAGATCAGATCTTTATATGTCTATTCGGACGCTTGCCAGGTTCTTGCGTATATGAAGCAAACAAAGCAAGCAGCTAGTGCTTACTACAACCTTAGTTACAACATGGAAAACACTTTGTGGCATTGAATCACGCTAAAGTGGGACCTCATAGTGCCAGTTCTTCCGTGTTCAAACTCTTAAAGTGCCTCAATAATACCACGTTCCCTGCACTTCTTTTAGGAGAGCACAACGAATATGTGCTCAAGAATATTTTGGAATTATCTGATGACGGCGGGCATGCTGATGGCGAGATACCAGATGGAAATATAGGACATTATATATGGAAATGCGGAACATCGGTACAGAAACTGCTTGAGGAAATCTGGGAGGAATAGGAAATTTAATTGGTGAAAAAGGTTCAAGAGGTAAAGTGTTTGTTTTTCAATGATATGGCGATAGACTATATATAAAGAAGGGGGGGGGCAAGGATTCGAATGTACTAAGGTTCAAGTACTTGAATCCTTGCCCCATTGAACCCTCAGAATCCACCAACTAATTTGGAGATGATTCAAAATTTAAACCGCTACAGGTTAATATGAGTGCATCTACTCACCTGTAAAATTGGGTGCTCTCTTTTCCAGAAAGGCTTTGACGCCTTCCGGAAAATCCTTTGTCTCAAAACAGAGAGACTGACCAAAAGACTCGTATTCTATAGTAGACTCGACTGTCGTATTAGCGCCGCTAAAAAGAGTGTTTTTTATCAATCTTATTGGGATAGGGGCACCCTGAGCCAACTTCAAGGCGTACTTTCTAGTATAGTCCTTCAATTCATCATGGGAAATAACCCTATTTACCAAGCCGATCTGATATGCTTCCTGGGCATCAACCATATCTCCGGTAATCATCATTTCAAAAGCCTTTGATGAACCAATCAGTCTCGGCAAGAAATATGTGCCTGCCATGCCTGGATTGAGACCTATCTTTACGAAACTCATGCTGAACTTTGCCTTTTCAGATGCTATTCGGATGTCACAAAGAAGAGGAAGACAGCATCCTGCACCAATTGCATATCCGTTGACTGATGCAATAACCGGGATATCCAACTTTCGAATAGATAGAAACTTTTTATAAAAGTCTTTTGCGGAATTTTTTTTATCCAAAAGGTTTATTGTAACCTCTTCATCAGGAAAGGTACCTGCCTTCAAGTCAGCCCCGGAGCAAAATGCTTTTCCAGCTCCGGTTATAACCACGACCCTTACGTCCCTGTCACTTTTTATCAAGTCAACAGCACAAGAAAAATCCTCCGCCATTTTATGCGTCATCGAGTTTCGAACTTCTGGATTATTTAGTATTATCGTCGCCACCCTGTCTTCCTTCTCAAATAGTATCTTCTCAAATTCCATTTTCCCCTCCCTATTTTTATAAGAATATATTTAGCGATTCAAAGAAATATTGCCCTATTCTGTTTCCATCCATACATAAGCAATCTTTCCCCAAGATCAAAAAGATGAGGATATTAATCGCAGTGCACGCAAATTTGGCCTGTGCAATACACACAGGAATTCGCAAAGCGAAATTCCACAGGGCAAGCATTCTAAGATGCAGACGCTTAGATGAAGCGAAAGTGCCGTTTCTGGATGGGCATCATTTAAGCCTTTCTATCTCTTCCATTATTGTATGGGTTATTATTCTTCTCTTTTCTCTATGCTTATGGTCTTTTGAATCAATATTAATGGGCTTCCCAAAGATGACACTTGCTCGACCCATCTTTGGAAAAGCCTTCCCATCGGGAAGTAATCTATCCGATCCTATTATCTTCACCGGTACAACAGGAACATTTGTTTTTAGGACTAACCATGCCACCCCCTGTTTTCCCTCCAATGTATTGCCACTAAGGCTAATCGTGCCTTCAGGAAAGACATTCAGCACATTGCCATGATGTAATACTGCAAGAGAGCGATTGAGTGTATACCGATCCAATCTTCCTCTTCTTACAGGAAATGCATTGAGGTTGATCATCACAAACCTTGAAAAGGTATTTTTAAACAGTTCCTCCTTTGCCATTGAATATACCCTTCTCTTAACGGCTAAAGCAATGAGTATGGGATCAAGGTAGCTTATATGGTTTGGGGCGAGTATTACCCCCCCTGAATCAGGGATATTTCTATGACCAACAACTTTTAACCTTATGTATGAATGGAAGAATAAAGATAATATTATTTTCGATATGTTATAAAGCATTGCAAAAAAATAGGTTCCTGTTTATATGCAATTTATCAAAAAACTACAATACGCAAAAAGAAAAGAGAATAATTTCTTCATTTCAAAATAGATAACAATTAAAGGCCTGATTATTGCTTATTTAAGATTTTTTCCTGATGGCATACTTTCTCTGACTTAAGAATAACTATAGTTGCTCCCCATCCACCACCATCTTCACCTGCCAGTCGAAAAGAAGCCACTTCTGGCAGCCGCCCCAGTATAGAGTGAACCTTTCTTCTCATGGCTCCTGTCCCTTTTCCATGGATTATACGTATCTGAAAGATTCCCTTTTCACAGCATGCAATCAAGTAATCTGGAACAAGGTCTTTCACCTCGCCAGGTTGAAACGTGTGCAAGTCAAGTACGCCGTCTATTGGGATTTCAACTGGTTCGATATCATCCATCTAAAAATCCATCCAGACCATTTAAAGTTACAACTCATTATCTGCAAACGAGGTTCCTCTGACATCTCTTTAAATATCATCAATTCACACTACTCGCAACATTTTTAAATAGTGGAACGAGTTTAGCGTTTTGAAAAGAGTTGCAAAAAGCGGTAATCAATTTTTAATCCGTGTAAAACTCGTATCCAAGTGAGTGTTAAGAGAGAACAGTGTGTCACTATTCAATTCAGTAGTTCCATTATTAACTATTTACAGATGTTAAATCTGATGTTATCCCCTGTCCTTTCTTAACGCTCACTTAGATACTCAAACAACTACACGCATTAAAATTTGACCACCACTCCTTGCTTGCTGTTATCCTTTTTTTTCATAAAGCTAACCTCTTACAAATATTGGGTATTTCCCTTCTTTTTAAGTATTTTTATTGGCAATCATATATCTACATATCGAATTTACCAAAAAAAATCACAACATACTTGTATAACTATTTTGTTTGACATTCAAGAGATGGTTCTTTATAATTCTTGAACAAAAGACGGCCGTTAAAGCAGATGCATGAAAGAAAATGTTATATCGAATAATTATTGAGCCATCTTAAAAAAAAATTCAAAGATACTCGTCAAAGATCATCCAATTTAATATCTTGCAAAACAGTTACTCTTTTCATTTACATTGATTTACTTTTTGCTTTTCACGGAACTTCTTTAATATAAACTGTTGAATAAAACTCGGATGTCTGTAATATTTAAGCGCATTATCTTTAAACTGGCTTAGCAGGCCATTTAAAACAGAATCCTTTTCTCTTTCATCCACAAATATTCGTTCTTCTTTTTTCTCATATATCAGTGTATCGCCCAGCTCACTTACAATATCGTCAATACCAGGATAATCGGATACATCGCAAAGCAGATCTTCTTTTATCGAGATAGTAATCCTGGAAACCAGAGTAACGAGGTAACGGTCGCCAACCAGTTTTCTAGATGCGTCAATGAGCTGCAATACAGTATTATTTCCAAGATCAAAGGTTTCTATTATTCTTTCTTCCATAGTATTCTCCTCAAATCAAAAAGTAATTCTGGCCCTATTAAAAAATGAGAGTATTGAGGTTTACACTTTTTCAGAACACTCACAAGACAATTCAGATTATTCACCACAAGTTTCCTGCTTAGAAAAACCTGTCTGCGTTGTCTTTTGCTTTTTCAATATATAATTTTTATTACTCTTTTCCAATGAAAAGTCTTTTTTCTCTAACACGGAGAGATATTTTAGTTTTATTTACAAGGCTGGCACTCTTTCTCCCTTTTTCAACTCCCTTCTCATCGAGCCTTGTATGTGCAATGAATATCAAAGAAAAGAAACAGCTTAAGGGGGATGAAATGAATCTGCCAAAACCGAAGACTGAAGGAGATATTTCGCTTGAAGGGGCTATCAGGAATCGTCGGACTATACGGTCCTTCAAGACGGACAGTTTAAGCATAGAACAGTTTTCACAGATTCTATGGGCAGGCCAGGGTATAACCGAGCAGAGGGGTTACAAAAGATCAGCACCTTCGGGTGGAGCACTCTACCCAATGGACATTTATGCAGTTATAGGGAGAAACGGTGTAACAGGAATTAAGCCCGGCATATACCATTACAACCCAAGTCAACATTCAGTCTCTAAGATAACCGAGGGAGATTTATTACATGATGTTGCCCGAGCAGCCCTATCACAGATGTGGCTGGCCACAGCCCCTATAAATCTACTCATCACTGCTGAATACAGCAGGATCTGCTCTAAGTACGGTGAAAGAGGAGTAAGATATGCTGTAATAGAAGCAGGTCACATCAGTCAAAATATCTTTTTGCAGGCAGAAGCAATCGGCCTGGGGGCTGGAATAGTTGGAGCCTTCTATGATGAAACCATTATCCGGGCAATCAAGATTCCCATATCTCATGAGCCCCTCTTGATAATGCCTGTAGGGTATAAAAGCTAACGGGACATCTCTGAAAGTCACAAAATATCAATTTAAAATCTCCCATTCCTAAATCTCTTTTGCAAGGATTATCGCCTCAGCTATATCTCTCATTGACCTTCGATTATTCATACTCTTCTTTTGAATCCTGCGAAATGCCTCATCGCCTTTGAGCCCCCTATCTCGCATAAGAATATCCTTTGCTCGCTCTACAAGCTTACGAGTTTCCAACTCTTCTTGAATGACTTTGGTCTTGACCATCAACTCTGTATTCTCAATGGCTATAGCCGCCTGATTAGCTACAGTAGTTAAGACAGTAATATCTGTCTCAGTAAATTCATATTGTGTAGAAGTATAACAGTTTATTACACCGATAACTCTATCCTTCACACACATTGGGACACTCAACATCGAGACCAGTCCCTCTTTTCTAGCAAGGGCCTTCTCTTTATATCTCGGCTCTTTTTGTACATCTAATATTACGACAGGTTTATTCTCTTTGGCAACAAATCCAACTACACCTTCAGTTAACTTCAAGCTCCGTTCCTTCAGATACTCCTTACTTATACTCTGGGTTGCCCTGATCTTTAATTCCTTATCTTTCTCATCAATCAACCATAAAGAACATATCTTTGAGTTCATAACCTCTGCAGTAACGACCACAATAAGTCGCAGTATGTCCTCTAGATAAAAATCTGAGGTGATCGCCTTACTAATCTTCGAGAGAGCCTCTATCTGTTTTGCATGATTTACTTCTTTTCTCGTTACCATTTTATTCTTTCGTCTGTGTTGATTAAAATTTCAGTTTACCAAATGAGATATCGGAACCACTTCTATCCCTTTTGCTTCAAGTCCAGGAATCAATCGTTTCAATGCATCTATTGTAGAAGGATACGGATGACCGATACCTATAGCATACCCTCTTCTTTTTGAAATTTTTATCAGTTTATCTACTTGTGCACTGATATATTCGAAATCTTTTTCATTATCCAAAAAAATGTCTCGTGCTGCTGTGTCTAATCCTATTTCTTTGGCTAATTTATAGCCAACAGAATCACTTGTTGTCAGACTATCTAAAAAAAACAGGCCTTTTTTTTCAAGTTTTTTGAGAACGATCATCATCTTTCTATGATCTTCCGTAAACCTCGAACCCATATGGTTATTTATACCCTTTATAAAAGGTACTGACTGTATATCTCTAACTAATATCTCTTCTAACTCTTCATCACTCATACTCAATAGAAGGGTTCCATTACCTGGATTCTTTTCAGGATACTTGTAAGGTTCCATTGGCAGGTGGAGCATTACTTCTTTGCCCATTGCATTGGCTTTTTCAGCAATGGATTTGGAATGTGGTGACAATGGGAAGACAGAAAAGGTCAGTTTTGCATCAATCTTCAGCAACTCATCTGCTTTATGGTTATTATACCCCAAATCGTCTATAATAATCGCAACTCTATAAGCCTGCTTGGATACTGATTTCTTCAAGGGAATACCCTTTTTTGTATGGTCTTTTCTTAAGTCAATCTTATCAGAAGATTTTTTAGAAGCAACATCAGAATGCTTTTTTTGTGAATAGATGCTGTATCGCATCTTTTGTTTGGTGTAAAGTATGCTAACAGCAATCACTAGGACTGACAACAATATAATCAAACCCAATAAAGCCATCCTTGTTTGGTCATCCCCTTTATTTTTTTTCTTTTTTGACCTCCCTTTTCTAGTCTTTTTCCTTTGAGCCATTGATATATAGAAACCCTTTACTCTTTATTTTCCTTTATGACGCTTCCCTTATCTTCATATTCTCTTTGAAGATATTCCAGCTCTTTAGAATCTCAAGTGCCCTTTCCAATTGAGCATCTGCAATATCTTCCTCTTCTTCTATCTCATTTATAATATCCTCTTGTTTCTCTTCGTCCTCATTTAAACCTTTAAAGTGTCTCTCTAAGTCTCTCTCTCTTAGAAATTTTATGTTATTCTTTGCTTCAACTCCTAAAGGTAAATCGTTATTGACAACAATATCAGGTACAATACCCTCTGCCTGGATAGACCTTCCTTTCGGAGTGTAATATCTACCAATGGTCAATCTCAGGCCTGAACCATCTTCTAAAGGGTATATTGACTGCACAGTTGCTTTCCCAAAGGTCTGCACACCTAAAATAAGGGCCCTTCCATTGTCCTGTAAGGCACCTGCAACAATCTCTGAAGCACTGGCGCTACCGGCGTTAACTAAAACAATCATAGGATAATCATGGTCAATACCTGCCCTTTTTGCCTTAAACACCTGCCTTTTACCTTTAACCCGTTCTTCAGTATACGTAATAATGCCTGAATCTAAAAACTCATCAGATACCTTTAGAGCTTGATCAAACGTGCCTCCAGGGTTGTTCCTCAAATCCAATATTAATCCTTTAAGACCATCTCCTTCAGCCTCTAATTTGCTAAGGGCAACTTTGAGTTCATATGCTGTCTTATCCTGAAAGTGATTAATCCGAGTATACCCGTAACCTTCTTCAAGAACCCAATATTTTACGCTCTTGATCTTAATTATAGCGCGGGTAATTGTATAATCCTTTGGCTTTGATAAGCCTTTGCGCATTATAGTGATCGTTGCCTTTGTCCCTGGAGTACCTCGCATCAACTTCACTGCATCCATTAAACTCATATTCTTTGTATGCTTTCCATCGACCATAAGGATATGATCTCCAGCTTTTATCCCGGCCTGGTAGGCAGGAGTATCCTCAATTGGAGATATTACCAATAAAACTCCTTCCTTCATGGTAATCTCGATTCCCAAACCACCAAAACTCCCTTTTGTCTCTACTCTCATTTCTTTAAATATATCAGGAGGCATAAAAGATGAATGGGGATCTAACACATCCAACATACCATTTATTGCGCCATAAAGCAGTTTCTCTGTGTCCACTTCTTCTACATAATGCCTTTGAACCATAGAAAGAACATCCGTAAATATCTTGAGCTTTTCATATGTCTCTTTATTTATAGCAGATACCCTATCCTTCCATCCAATGCTTATTATGAATCCAAGTATTATAACAACAGATATTATCAAAAATAATCTCTTGCTTTTCTCTGTATGAAATATCATATCCTCCTCCTGAATTAATATTTAATACGTGATTATCCAATTCGTAATTCCTGAAAAAGTTTCTTTTCTTCTATTTAATCCCCTTTCCCTTTGGCACATACATAAAAAATACTTACTTTGTAATATTCACTAATTAGGTATTGCCAGCCACTCAATTGGGTTTTGGGGCTTCCCCTGATAGCGAATCTCAAAGTAAAGATGAGGCCCTTTAGAAGAATCCGTATCCCCTACTAGAGCAATAACTTCCCCCTTCTTCACCTCATCACCTGCTTTTTTAATCAATCTTGAAGCATGAGCAAAAAGGGTACAGTAGGAGCCTCCATGATCAACTATTATAATCTTACCATAACCTTTAAACCAGTCAGAGAACAGAACCTTTCCATCGTAAATCGTTTTGATTTTAGAGCCCACAGGGGCCAATATATCAATACCTTTGTGGAAAGTATAGGTATTATATCTTTGATCCTTCTGCCTGCCGAATAAAGGCAAGACCTTTCCCGTAACCGGAATGTCTAATTTTCCTCTAAATGCTTCAAATCCTTTATCGCTATATATAGATAAGTCTTTACCTATCTCCTTTTTCAGTTTGTCAATCATCGACTGAAGCCCTTTAGAATCCTTCTCTAACTTATTGACCTTCGATATATATGCCATCTTCTTTCTCTTTACGGACCTAAGGAGCTTTGTCTTTCTTTGAAGCCTTACTTGAATATCGGATTTCTTCCTATGTTCACCGACTATCAAGTTTGTGAATTTAACTTCATCCTCCTTACAATCATCTCTTTGGCTTTTCATTTTCAAAAGGTCTTTTCTATACCCCTCAATTAAAGCCATATTGTAATCGAGTAAAAAACTCAAAAATCTGTAACATCTTAACTTGTCAGTATAAGAGCCCGACGAGAATACTCTATCTGTGTATCTAATTTCACCTAGTCTATAAATTTGTATAAGATTGTCTCTCAGTCTCGGACTCAGGGTTGTAATGTTTCTCTCTATCTGTGAAATATTACAACCTGTATCATCGACTCTCTGCTTCATACTTTCAATATTAGAATTGAGTAATTCAATGTTTTTATTCACATTGGAAAGTCTTTTTTCTATTTGACTTACCTCAGAAGTTGCAGCCAATTCTTTCTTGTTAATTTCCGAAATATCCTTTCTTGATTGACGAATTCTCTTTTTAATAGAGGTCAGCTCTTTCTTCTTCTTAAAAAACATCTTATGAAGATTCTGGTCTTCACCTCTAATCATGCCATTGAAACAAAATGTGGTAAGAATTAATATTATAAAGGCCTTGCGTATGCTTCTCATCTTAATAATTTAATAGTTCTTTGTGATTTTTCTCATTGAGACAAAACTGCCTAACATACCCATCAATGACCCACCAATGATTACACCAAAAATAAAAGATAATGGCAGAAATGATAGATCTAACTCCCTTATGTATATACTAAGAAATGGTTTCACTTTAAAGATAACGGCCTGATATATACAGTATAGCAAACCGATAGATACAAAGGCCCCTAGCAAACCCTGAAAAATCCCTTCCAAAAAAAATGGGATTTTAATAAAAACATCAGTCGCCCCGACCAGCTTCATTATCTCGAGTTCCTCCTTTCTTGCATAAACACCCAATTGAAAGCTATTAGAAACAATGAGAATAGTAGCTGAAAGCAACCCGATCCCTATTGATAAACTCCCTATCCAGAAAAGGCAAAAGAATGCAGAAAAATCTCTGACCCATTCTTTATCGTACTGTATTTCTTTAAATTCCTTGAATGTTCTCATCCTGGCAACAAAGCTTTCGACATCGTTTGAGCTTAAAAACTTCTTCTTAAGCTGAATCTCCAGGGTTGCTGGCAGTGGATTCACTCCTAAGCCTTCGAAAGAGTTGTCATAAATCTGTAAAGCCTCTTTTACTATGTTAAGCGCCTCTCTCTTAGATATATATGTTACTCTCTCAACCTCCTCGAATCGAGCTATTCTATCCTTTATATCGAATACATTATCAGATGATAAAGTGTCATCCAAGTAAATGGTTACGTGATTCTCACAAGTCCATTCATCTAAAAATCGGTTTAAATTAAATAATATAATGAGAAAGGTACCGAAAACTAGCAAAGATACCGTTATAGTTC
Organism: Thermodesulfobacteriota bacterium; assembly: GCA_034189035.1. Lineage (GTDB taxonomy): Bacteria > Desulfobacterota > UBA8473 > UBA8473 > UBA8473 > JAUXFK01. The sequence continues at coordinate 35,051 of JAXHVA010000032.1, read as the reverse complement.
CAAAATTTATAAAATTAATAAAAAGGCTCTGCCTTATACCCTGAAAAGCCTTATTAAAAAAATAGAAACCCTTTCTTAAGAACATATCCAGACACAAGTGAATTTTCAGGCATTAAGTGAATTCTTTCCACTTCAACCGTTGGTTATCCTCCCTTTATCTAATTTAAATACCTTCCTTTTATCTCTCACCAGATTTGGATTATGGGTTGCAACCAATACAGTTGTGCCTCGCATATTTATTCTATCTAAAAGCTCTATAATATCCGCTGTCATTTCAGGATCAAGATTGCCAGTAGGCTCATCTGCTAAAAGGATTAACGGGTTGTTTACTATTGCCCTGGCTACAGCAACTCTTTGCTGCTCTCCTCCGGATAGCTGAAACGGATATTCATTCGATTTATTGTAAAGACCCACAAAACTCAGTACTTTCCAAACCTTCTTCTGTATATCTGTCTTTGTGGCCCCAATAACCTCTAAGGAAAGAGCAATATTTTCAAAAACAGTCCTGGTCTTGATTAATTTAAAGTCTTGAAAGACAATGCCGATGTTTCTTCTCAAGTAGGGGATATGAGACCTCCTTATCCGAGTTATATTTTTATCACTGAGTAAAACCACCCCTCTTGTAGGTCTCTGTGCACAATAAATCAACTTTAAGATAGTGGTCTTCCCTGCCCCGCAAGGACCTATAATATAGGCGAACCCACCCTTATCCAGCTTTAAGTTAACATCTATCAATGCTTTTTGGCCATTAGAGTATATTTTATGAACATGAAGCATCTGAATCAAGTATCATTTCCTCTTGTTTGATTACCTCCCGTTTCGACTCTCTAAAAAAGAATGAAACTAATTATAGAGATTCCTATACTGTCCAACCAGTCATTAATGGCGCAACAATTATGCACTCTCTACTAAAGATATCAAAACATTTCCTGTTTTTTCTATTTCCTCAAGGTATTCATATTTCAATTCATCAAAAACATTCTGTTTCCAACCAGACTCTGCAACCTCAACAGATCTCAAGAAAAAATCCATATTTTTTGTAGAGATTTGATTGCGCAACTCTCTATACTGGTCTACGAGGTTCTTTTTCAATAGTTCATCATCTTCATTGTTTATCCTTATATCTGTATCCAAAAGCAGTCTATCCAAATCCAGCATATTCCTTCGAATTGGGGACAAATTCCTGGCTAGTTTTCCTACATTTTGCTCAACAAACCGGTATAAATACCCCCGTTTGTACTCTTCTTTAGAGATAATCATCTCATCTTTAGCAAGTCGCTTGAATATCGCTACACCAGGATAGAGCTCCATACGGTTGGAGAAGTGCTGAAAAAAACATGCATGATTGCTCCTTTTAAGGAATTCTGCATTTAAACGAAGACCTTTAAAACAGGAGTAAGGCTGAAACATCATAAATCCCATATGTAAAACGATATTATTTTTTTCGAGAATTCTGATCACATGATAATAGTCATTCAGCGTGGTCTTCTTATTTAATACGTTCAATGCCGATTGTGAAGCGCTTTCTATCCCTACAATCACACGATCAAGGCCTGCTTTTTTCATCAGAGGAAGTATCGATTCACAATTGATTAAGGACTCTGCCATACAAAGGATCCGAAATTTCATATCCAGGCCTCTGGTTATCATCCCCTGTGCTATTTGTCTAACCCTTTCCCTCCCAGCTTCACCTGGTCCAATAAAATTATCCTCAGCAAAAAGCACTGTTTTTATACCGAATTCTTCTTTAAGATAGGTTAGCTCATCGAGCACGTCCTTAGGAGATCGGGATCTCCAGAGCTTCCCTTTTTGAAGCCTTTCGAATGGGGGAATGCTACAAAAACTGCAATCTGCAATACAGCCTCTGCTGCTTATAAATCTAGCGGTGGGTGATTTTCCATTTTCAACCTGCCATCTTAAGGAATCTCTGGAGGGAAATGGGATTGAATCCAGGTCCTCTATCTTACTCCTGTTTGGGCCTTTAGAAATACGACCGTCTCTCTCCCTGAAATAGAGACCAAATGTGTACCTAAGAGGTGATTTCAAGCGTAATCTATCCGACAACTCTAAAATGGACCACTCACCTTCTCCTCTTATTACAGAATCGATATACGGCTCATTAATGAGAATCTCCTCAGCTAAAAACGTTGCATGCTGCCCCCCCAAACAGACATGTATATCTTTATTGGCATCCTTCAAAAGGGTGCTAATTTTAATCACACTTTCCATAGTTGCAACTGTAGGTGAAAATCCAACTATAGATGGAGAAAAATCCAGAATTTCCTGAACGACAATACGATCTGACAGGTCTCTAGTCGCTGCATCGATAATGACTGTCTTATAACCATTTTCCTGCAGAAATGAACTCAGATAACCAAGGCCTATATGCTCCAGGGTAAAGCTTGATCCAGCAAAATAACAGGGTATTTGGGCCTTTAGATTTACAAATGCTATCCGAAAGTCGCTTTTGTCTTTTTGCATATATTATCGTCTCAATACACTGAATTACTTAAATATCTATTGATTCATCAGTTCTAACTAAGCCCCTTTTTTAGCTAACCATCTGTATGAAGAAAACCATTATACTTATATTATATAAAACTTTTATAGCAATTGCTTATTTCTTGATACTTACGAATTTCAAAAATATATGAATCGCGTTTACCTAGAGAAATCATATTGTTAATATGACACACTTCAATCTCTACTGCAAGATCTAAAACCATTGAATCCATTGAAATCTCTCAATTTGATTCAAAGTCAGCAACTAGAGAAATACTTGGATAAAAGGGGGGGGAGTATTTTCAAAGGTTTCAACAGATGTATGCAATAACTAACCAAAACCAAAAAAGGGTTTTTGGTTTTAGGATTCTACAGATCGATTTAATACCTCTTCTTTCATTGACCTTGAGCAGAAATTGCCTATTTGTGAGTATATTCGATTTAAAATTAACGAGTTTCCATCAATAGATAAGCAATTCGAGTTAAGATCAACGAAAGCGAAGATATTTACCGCAGATATATATTGAAATATATTAGCACAGTCTATGTGCGATTACATCTGAGTCTGACATGGAAATCAGGCAAAAGGGCCATTTATGGATAGATACTCATTAAACAAATGTATCAAGCTTCCATTCACCAAAAATTTCTCTTAAAACATCACACTGCTCCTGCTCTGTAACATAAGCCTTTGCACAATCAATGAAGATAGGAAATAGATTCTTACTCTCATCTTTTGCAACCGACTTCAACTCTTTTAGAAGTCTACTCACCTCATTGTTATCTCTTGTCCTCTTTATTTCTGCTAATGCAGCTTTTTGCTTTTCTTCAGCCCTCTCCCTCTTTTCTGGATCATATGGGTAATCGACGATCTTACTCGTGGTTACATCTAGCTCATTCTCACCTGTAAAACAATTCACACCAACGATCAACTCATCTCCTGCTTCGATCCTCCTCTGGCGATCAGCAGCGCTCTTTGCTACCTCCCTTTGCATATAACCGTTCTCAATAGCCGTTACTGCTCCACCCATATCTTCTATCTTTTTTAACTCCTCCCATGCAGCCTCTTCAATCTCCTTCGTAAGTGACTCAATATAATAGGAACCTGCCAATGGATCAATCACATCACATAATTTTGCCTCAAGAACCATAATTCTCACTGCGTCCATCATTAATTGTTTTGCTTCCCTACTCCACCCAAGCCCCAAGGGTTCATCATAAGGTGGCCCTGCAGCAGGAGGTCCTCCTGAAAGTGCTCCAGCGATTCCCCCGATAGCTGCCCTTGTTAGATTATTCAGGGCGCGTATCTTTGTGGAGCTACTGCAACCCATCATTGCCGTAAAGGGTACACGGATCCTCATACTCTCCGGTTTCTTGGCCTTGAACCTTTCTTTTATTATATTAGCCCACATCTTCCTTGCGGCTCGATGGAAAGCAATCTCCTTAAAGAACTCCATACTGCCACCAAAAGCATTGAATGTGAACCTCGGAGCAAAAGAATCAATATCCAATCCTGCATTAACTCCCTCTTGTAAGTAGGCTATGCCGATAGCCATGCTATAGGCCAAATCCTGCTCTCTGGTAGCACCGGCTTCCCTTATGTGATAACCGCCAATGCTGGTAATGTTTATTCCAGGACAATTTTCAGTAAAGAAGACCAGACTATCCCTAAACATCCTCATTGATGGCCTCGGTGGGAATACATATGTACCCCGAGATACAAATTCCTTTAAGATATCATTCTGAGGAGTACTCCTCAGTTTATCCCAACTGATCTCTCTTTTATCTGCCAAAGCCAAATACATTGATACCAGGATATTGGCAGGGGCATTTATTGTGATATTCGTTGCTACTTTATCGATCTCTCTGCTCCCTACAAATGGCTCAAAGATAACCTCAAAATCCCTGAGAGTATCAATCGTCACACCAACCTTTCCAACCTCACCTTCAACTATAGGATTATCGGAATCATATCCACACTGGGTTGGAAGGTCCAAAGCAAGATTGGGACCACCAGTCAAGCCACGAGAGATCTCTCCTTTGTAATAGTCTCGTGTATCTTCTGGCGTCCCATACCCTGAATACATGGCAGCTCTTCTGAGCATTTCACCCCCGCCTCTTGCCATCATCCTCATTCCAGTTCCCACAATGTTTGAAGGATAGGTTGAACCAGTAAAAGGATATTGGCCAGGAAAGCCTACATCTCTTAAATACTCAAAATCTTTTAGATCAAGGGGGGTATAGATTTCTGTTGGAGACTTTTCCATGCCAAAGCGTTTATTGGCAGGACTTAAAACTTTTTCCTCCCACTGTTTCTTTGCTTTTTGAATCTCTCTTTTCATATCTTCATTATACATAATCCCCTCCCTACCTAGTGTCTATCCAGAAATGGCCTTTTCGCCTAATCTCTTAATTAGGTATCGGATTATAATCCCTTTCCCTTTTTTAACATCGAACAAAACTGCTCATTTCTCGATAGATACTATCTTAATCAATTAAAGAATGCATTTTCAGCCATTTTTCAAGCGATTACCCTGATAATGGAAACCTGGATATAGGGTGTAAGGTATCCTGGCAATAAAACAAGGGTAGCAAAAGTTGGTCATTTGTCAACGAGAAAGGCCTTTCCTCTTTTTATAGCAATAGGCTAGCTTATCTGTGGAACAATCTTGAACTCATGTTTGAAAAGCTGTTATAAATATTTACATTTTATAAAAAATTAAGATAATACCTTACTGCGCTTGTTTTGTATTTATGCCACCAGTTCTTTCCCAAGGGATAATATGTAAACAAATCGTATCTCTCTTTGCTTTCTTTTAATCTATCACCATCTCGTATGATATAGGCAACCTTGACTACCACCTCTTTTCTTTTATTTGAAAAATTAAATAGCGGAAAACTTGCCTTTACTGATTTAATGTCGATTTGAGTCGCAACAATTGATTCTGCCAATCCGGAGAGTTCTTCCATGTCCCCTGTTTCATATACTTCCTTCATTTTAGCGACATCGGAAGGTAACCGTTCTGTTTTTAATAGCAATTTAATTTCATTCATCAGTTTTTCATCGGCTCTCTTATCACTTAGGGAAACAATCCTGAAAACTATAATTAAAACAAGCACTCCAATACCAATGACAGCCTTCCATCCGGTGAGTTTTAAATTGTATTCAGCCATATTCTCTCCTTTATCTATGAACGATCACCTTGTAATAGGCCCCCCAAAATACTACCACCTATCCCCGAAAATCCTTTACTCTCACCTTTGTTCTGGAAAGTTGCAGCTGCCAAAATACGATCAGCCAACCTTGAAAACGGAAGGCTTTGTAAATATACTGTTCCAGGACCTGTCAGTTTTGCAAAAAACAGACCCTCTCCGCCAAAAAGTGCATTTTTAAAACCACCTATAAAAAGTATATCATAGGCTACACCCTTTGCAAAAGCTACAAGACACCCGGTGTCTACTCTTAGGGTTTCACCTGTTGATAATTCCTTTTTTACTATCGTGCCTCCTGCATGAACAAATGCCATACCATCTCCTACTAACCGTTGCAATATAAATCCTTCTCCACCGAAGACCCCTGCACCAATTCTCTTTGTAAAGGCAACCTCTATTTCAACTCCTTTAGCAGCACAAAGAAAGGCATCCTTTTGACATAAAAATTCTCCCCCAAGAGTGTTCAATTCTAAAGGGATTATCTTCCCTGGATATGGAGCGCCAAATGCAACATGTTTTTTCTCTCCAGCATTATTAAGAAAAGTGGTAATAAAAAAACTTTCGCCTGTTATCACCCTTTTAAATCCCTTAAACAAGCCTCCCTGTGTTGAAGTTTGCATTTCAATACCTTCTTCCATATACATCATAGCTCCAGCTTCAGCCCTTACACCTTCCTTGTGATCCAATCCCACATCAACAATCTGCATATCATCACCATAAATCTTATAATCAATGATATCTGCCATCTCTCCCTCCTTTTTTGAAAATAGAGATTCAATCAATACCATTTCTCTCTTTTTCGATGAAATCATAGTATCTCCACACAATGCAATAGTCAAGCGTTATATAAACACAAGCATTATATACACTTTGCTTTGAAACACAACGAACAGAATGCTAAATATGAATTTTATTATGGTAATTACATCGGTTTTTTATAGGCTATTTAATAAAATTTTTTCGAATATCTCAGGTTTCAGTCCCTGTTATTGCGTTGACTTTTTAGAATTTAAAATGCAAAATAGAACTGGAAGTATAAGGACATGTGCACGAATAAAATAAACACAAGATTACGGATTCTACGATGATGAAGCGTTTATCTCTAGTTATTTTTTTACCCTTATTTTTTTATGGAATGCCTTTTCTAGCTACAATAAATGCTGCTGAAAGTATTCAGGTATTCGTGAGCATCCTCCCTCAAAAATATTTTGTAGAAAAGATAGGTAGAAAGCGTGTTGTTGTCTCAGTTATGGTCAAACCAGGAGCTAACCCTGCGACATACGAGCCTAAACCCAGTCAGATGAAGGCCCTTTCCATGGCCAAGATTTACTTTGCCATAGGGGTACCATTTGAAAAGGCATGGCTTAAAAAGATCGCTACAACCAACCCCAATATGGTTGTGGTACACACTGAGCAAGGCATCGAAAAAAGAACAATGAGAACCCAACATCGGCATAAGTCAGGAAAAGCTTTTAAAGATCATCATGAGATTAAGGATCCCCATATCTGGCTTTCTCCTGCTCTTGTCATTCTCCAGGCCCGAAATATCCTTGAGGCAATGTCAAACTTAGATCCGATTTATGCCCATATTTATCGATCCAATTACAAAAAATTCGCTGAAGAGATTATTCAGCTGGATACAGAGATAATGAACCTATTTTCAAAGAAGGGAGATAAAGTCGAATTTATGGTCTTCCATCCTGCCTGGGGTTACTTTGCTCAGGCTTATGGATTAGAGCAAATTCCTGTTGAAATAGAAGGGAAGAAGCCAAAACCTGCAGATTTGAGACATCTCATCAAGCATGCAAAAGAAAAAGATATTAGAGCAATTTTTGTTCAACCCCAGTTCTCTGCCCAAAGTGCCAGAACCATTGCGAAGGCAATCGAAGCAGAGATTGTCTTCTCTGATCCTCTTGCCCTTAACTGGGCAGATAACCTGCAAAGAGTGGCAGAAAAATTCAGTGAAGCTTTAAGATGAGGCCAATGATGAAGACTCCGATCATAGAGATAAATGACCTCTGCTTTTCTTATAACAGACACCCAATACTTCTAGATGTAAATCTCACGGTTTGTCAGGGAGATTTTTTGGCTATTTTGGGTCCAAACGGAGGTGGCAAAAGCACCCTTTTGAAGCTAATGCTGGGCCTTTTGAAACCTGATAAAGGTACCATTCGTGTCTTTGGGAAATCTCCAAGGAAAGCAGCCCACTGCATAGGTTATATGCCTCAAGAGGTTAGTATTAACAAGGGGTTTCCTATTTCTGTAATGGATGTTGTACTTATGGGAAGGTTACAGCCGGGTACAGGTTGGTCTCGCTATACAAGAGCGGATAGGATATCCGCTCAAAAAACCCTTGAACATATGGATATGGCAGACTATCGCAATTACCACATGGAAGAGCTTTCCGGAGGACAAAGACAACGAGTATACATTGCCAGGGCTTTGGTATCCGAACCTGAGGTCCTTTTCCTAGATGAGCCGACATCGAGTGTGGATACAAAAGGACAAACTATGTTATACGATCTTTTAAAAAGCCTCAATAAAAGAGTAACGATTATTGTAGTAAGCCATGATATCAGCATTGTTTCCGGTTATGTCAAATCTTTGGCTTGTGTGAACCAGAGACTCTTTTTTCATGACACCCCAGAAATCACCCGTGATATGCTGGAAATGGCATATCACTGTCCAGTAGAGCTCATCGCCCACGGAATGCCCCATCGGGTAGTACCCCACCACGAGGACGAATAAATATGTTAGAAGCCCTTGAGTTTGAATTCATGAGAAATGCTTTGATAGCAGGCCTTCTAGTAAGTATAACCTGCGGAGTAATTGGGACTTTCATCGTTGTCAATAGACTCGTATTTCTTTCCGGTGGCATTGCCCACGCTGCTTATGGAGGGATCGGCCTTGCCTTTTTCTTCGGGCTGCCCTATACCTTGAGTATCTTGGGGTTTTCTCTTATTACTGCACTGGTGATGTCCGCAGTCACACTGAAAGCCAATGAACGTTCCGATACCATTATTGGTGTATTGTGGGCATCAGGTATGGCTTTAGGGATAATACTGCTTGACCTTTCTCCAGGATATAATGTTGATCTAATGAGTTTTCTCTTTGGGAGTATTTTGGCTGTTCCAAAATCCCATCTATGGATGATGCTTATCCTGTGCAGTGTAATTATCTTTACGGTTGCCTTCCTTTACAACGATTTTACAGCATTCTCGTATGATAAACAATTCGCCAGGGTAAGAGGAGTCTCTGTAACCTTGCTTCACTTTATTTTAATTACCATCATCGCTTTGTCCGTAGTAATGATCATCCAGGTTGTAGGATTGATCCTCGTTATTGCATTGCTCTCCATCGCACCTTATATCGCAGAAGTGTATTCCACATCTCTTCGTAAAATGATGCTGATCTCCACTATCCTGAACTGTCTCTTTACAATGACCGGACTATGGCTCTCCTATACATTCAATCTCACTTCAGGTGCAACTATAATAATAGTAGCAGGATGTTGCTTCTTTATCTCTCTTTTGGTACAACATCTCAGACAGAATCGCGGCATCTTTAGCCCAAAGGGCCAATAACCGTTGCCTTTTTGAATAACTGAATTGTCCAAACGCATATGATAGCTGTTTCAAGATATACCTTAATAATACAATACTGTTGCGCCCCAGGTAAATCCTGATCCAAAGGCTGGCATAAGCAGAAGATCTCCCCGCTTTATGGTGCCATTCTTTGTATACTCATCCAGTAACAAAGGGATAGTGGCAGCGGTTGTATTTCCGAACTTATGGATATTGTAAAGGACTTTATCCTCCGAAATATCCAGGAGTTCAGCGGTCATTCGATTGATCCGCACATTGGCCTGATGCGGTACAACCCAGTCCACCTCGTTTACTGATATTCCCAGTTTACTCAGGACCGATGAGCTTACCTCTACCATTCGCCGGACCGCATTCGTGAAAAGGTTTTTTGAACTCGGCATATCAGGGTACAAATCCCTGTTGGCCTCAGTATCATACGGGTCGTAATAGACTATCGGCTTCTTTCCGATATCGAAGAGTCTCATGTGGATGCCGTTGAATGCTCCACTGCCGTCTGCATGTACTTCTGTCAAGAGTATACGTGACTCGTCAGTTATTGAACGAGATACCACCACTGCCGCTGCCCCATCACCGAAAAGCACAGTCACTGCACGCCCACGTTTGGTAAATTCAAGGGCATTCGAATGGACTTCTGCACCAACGAGAAGAACATTCTCATAGATACCCGCCTCTATAAAGGCCTGTGCCATTTGCAGTCCGTAGATAAATCCACTACATTGCTGACGGATATCGTAACACGGAATATGACCATCGGACCATCCGAGTTTCTCTTGCAGTAACACACCGCATCCCGGAAAGAAGACATCAGGGCTCAAGGTAGCAAAGATGACACAGTCAATCTCTTCAGTTAAAACCTCCCCTTTTTCCAGGAGGTTCTCTACAGCCTTTGTTGCCAGATCAGAAGTCTTTTCATAGGGTTTCGCATACCTTCTTTCCTCAACACCAGTTCGTGGCAGTATCCATTCATCATTTGTATCCAGTTCAGCTGGTAAGTCCTTGTTTTTCACTACCGTCTCCGGCACATACATCCCCGAGGCCCGAATATACGCAAAGTTGTTTAGCATTATCTGTTCTCCATTTCGTCGTTAGATGTTCTATTTATAAGAACATAACAGAACATTTCACCTATTTCAACATAAATAACTATAATAAATCAATAATTTCCGATTAGAAAATTGCACGTATGCATCAAAAAAAGTCAAAAAAAGCAGAATAAGTCGATGTTTTACTTGACATATTTATTAGTAATGTAATGAGCGGCATGGTTCGTAATGACTGATTAATTCAGGAAGTTACGACATGTTGCAAACAACTTATCCTTATGATAAAAAACGGACACTGCGTTTTGATCAATCCATTCAACCTGCTTATGAGGCTATGATTGAAATGCCCCTACCCAAAGCAAAAGGGAATAGGCCTTTACAGATGACCTTCGAAGATGAACTCAAATCATTGGTCTTCTTCCACCTTGAAGAACACACGTCAGCACAACACCTCCTTCAAGTCCTCGAAGAAGACGATTTTACCCGTGACAATATCGCACCGAAAGAAGGCATAAAAAAGAGCAGCTTTTCAGAGGCTATTAACACCCGAGGTCTTGAGCAGTTCGCCTATGCATTCCAGAAACATCAGGATCAAGCGAGTGAAGTCCTGCCGAAGAATCACTCTACACTTGGAGACCCAGTCGGCATTGACGGCTCATTGATTGATGGAGGTCTCTCATTGTACTGGGCCGACTATAGAAAAGGTTCTAAGAAAGCCAAGGTTCATATTGGCTTTGACTTAAACAGAAATATTCCAGATATTCCTCACTGATGGTAAGGGAGCTGAACGCCCCTTTGTAAGCCGGGTACTCTCCCCCGGCCTAAGTGGATTTATGGATCGAGGATACCAATGCCACAGGCAATTTGATACATGGCAGGAGGAAAAAAGTTTTTTGTGTGCCGGATCAAAGACAGTAGCAACAAAATCTCTATCAAAGCTGCCCAGGTGAATCCTGATAGTATCGTCTTTTATGACGCTATAGTTTTGCTTGGCGCACCCGAAACAAATCAAACTGAAAAACCAGTGCGGCTTGTCGGGTATACGTAGACTAATAGGTAGCAACACGCTGTTATGACCTGTCAGCAGAGGATATCGCATTGATTGATAGATTTCGATGGGACATCGAGAAATTCTTCGCCTGGTGGAAACCGCACCTCAAAGTCTACCATCTCATTGTTAGAGATAAACGTGGGCGTATGGTTCAAATCCTCTCAGGTGTGATAACATATCTATTGCCGGCAATATACTGCCATGAGCAGCACAACGAGAAGGTCAGTATCAAAAGAGTGAGAGAACTACGAATCAAAATTCAAAACGAGTTCCATAATTTCCAGACTAATTCAGATACCTCAAAAAAATTCAAACAGATGTATTCCTTGTACCCTTATGTAAATACCTAACCGGAAATTACTGATAATAAATAAAATTTTACCCTAATTGTCGACTTCATTTTGAAAAAAAGTTCATCATTTTTACAACTCTAAGTATTTCTCTGCGACAAAGGCTGCAATCGCTCCGTCTCCTACAGCAGTTGCAATCTGTCTTAATAACTTTACCCTTACATCTCCTGCTGCAAATATTCCAGGGACAGAAGTCTTCATCTCATCATCAGTAATTACAAAACCCCTTTTATCTAATGATAACAATCCTTTTAGAAACTCAGTATTTGGTTTTAAACCAACATACATAAATACCCCACCCACTTCTATCTTAGAAACCTCCTTCGTCTTTACATTGCTTACCTCGATTGCCTCAACTGTCTGACTCCCTGTTATTTTATCCAACACTGTGTCCCACACTAACTCTATCTTTTCATTGTTAAAGGCTCTCTCCTGCAAGATCTTATCAGCCCTTAATTTATCCCTTCGATGTATAATATACACTCTTTTAGCGTACCTTGTAAGAAAAATTGCTTCTTCAACTGCCGAGTCGCCTCCACCTATAACCGCAATATCGAGTTCTTTAAAGAAAGGTCCGTCACAGGTTGCACAATAGGAAACGCCCCTTCCTTTTAACGCATTTTCACCCGGTATTCCAAGCTCATTCGGCCTTGTACCTGATGCGATTATCAATGCCTTGCATAAGAGTTCTTTTTCGCCAAACTTAACAAACTTGAGTTGATCCTCCCCAATGTCTACACCCTCTATTTCACCGAACAATATCTCCAGCCCAAAACCCTTTGCCTGTTCTTCCATATGCTGAATCAATTCGGCCCCCATAATTCCATCCTTAAAACCAGGATAATTTTCCACGAATTCAGTAGTTGCAACCTGACCTCCAACAACCATCTTCTCTATCAATGCTGTCTTCAACCTTGATCTGCATGTATATAATCCAGCGGTCAACCCAGCCGGCCCACCACCAACTATTATTACGTCGTAATTAGAACTCCCCATCTTTACAACTCCTTAATTAACCAAAAATCTTCTGATGTTCCTTCTTTATACATCTATCCATTATAACTTTTAATCCTTCTTTATGTGCGATCTCGGCTGCTTGCTCGTTGATGACTCCCTCCTGCATCCAAATTACCTTTGCCTTTTTTTCAATAGCCTCATAAACAATTCCCAAAACAGCTTCTGGCTTCCTGAATATATCAACTATATCGATATCACAAGGAACCTCCAAGATATTCGGGTATGCCTTTTCTCCCAGAATATCAGGACCAGGAGGCCTTACCGGGATAATCCGATACCCTTTCAACTGAAGGAAAGAAGCCACAATATAACTCGGCCTCTCCAGTTTGGGAGATAACCCGACTACCGCAATGTTCTTCGAATTAATAAGGATCTCCTTCATCTCAATTGAAGATATATCATATCTATCCCTTTTCTTCTCCATGCCTATTTATCTCCTCTTTTTTAACCTTTTAGTAGCAGTTTAGCTGTTTATAAAAGAGTCATTTTAACGACGATCAAGTCTTAATGCACGCAGTTGTATGAGTGTCTAAGTATTTTTTCCTTTATTCAGGTTTTTACAAAATGATTGCCAAATTTTTTTGATAAATCTCAGCCTCAAAAAAGAGAAGATCCTGAAACTCATCCAACAGGCTTGAGCAGTTTAAATCGCTTCTCTTTTGGCTGTTTTTATTAACAAAAACCTTTTGACGACCACCCAAAGTAAGTTCTGTTTGGCCAATAGGATTATTAAACTATAAATATCCTTTGAATAATCTTGAAGTTATCACTCATAATAAACACACCAACAACAATCAATAGCGAACCACTTCCAATAGATATCAATCTGGAATACTTAATGACATTCTGAAAAAGGCTAAAAAAAGCCCCAATAAAAAGGCCCGTTATAACGAAAGGTATTCCTAGCCCCAATGAATATACACTCAAAAGAAGGATTCCATGGTAAACAGTATTTTGTGTTGCCGCATACGTCAAAATCCCCCCAAGTATTGGACCTATACACGGCGTCCACCCAACTGCAAATGCTACACCTACTACAAACGAACCGAATAGGGTTGTGGGCTTGGCATTCAGATGAAACCTTTTCTCATAATCAAGGTACTTAATGTTGAATATGCCGGTTATATGCAATCCTAAAAGGACAACGATTATACCCCCGATTAACTGTACTAATCTCTTGTTATAAGAGATGAGATTACCGATGTACGTAGCAGACGCGCCCAATGCTATGAATATTAAAGAGAATCCGAGAACAAAGAGCAGGGTTTCAAAGAAGACACTCTTTATAAGCTGTCTCTTTAAAGTAGAATCATTCAAGTCTTTGAGCTCATTGACAGAACATCCCGTAATAAAAGAGATATATGCTGGAATCAAAGGCAATATGCAAGGGGAAAAGAAGGTTAAAAAGCCAAACGCCAATGCAATGACCAAAGATATTTCTTGTGACACTTTATTTACCTATTCATAATATATACATACTGTTCGGGAGGGGATGCCTCCTATTTAGAAAATAATCGGGCGTGTAAATGGAATGTGCAATTAAGTTAACTCCCCCCTTTAGGTCTTACTCCATCGCTTTTTTTATCATCTCTTCCAGCTTTGCCTTGGACACAAGGCCGACTATTTGATCAACAGATTCTCCGCCTTTAAACATGATCAGAGTAGGAATGCTCCTGACACTGTATTGAGCTGCTGTCTTTTGATTCTCATCCACATTTATCTTTGCAATCTTTACCTTCTCAAAATATTCAGCCGCCAGTTCTTCAACGATTGGCCCAACTGCCTTACAGGGACCACACCAGGGTGCCCAAAAGTCTACCATTGCCGGCTCATCAGAGTTTAGAATCTCCTCGCTAAATGTATCATCTGTCAAGTGTAATAACCTTTTTTCCTCTGGCATCTCAATACCTCCTTCTTGTTTACTAAATAAATACCCCTTGTTTACTCTTAAAACAACTCTATTAAGCACACTTCAGGATTATACCCTCTAAATAGCTTTCACTGGTACTCCCCCTCTTTTTTCTCAGCATCCTCTTCCTTTTCTTCTTTGCGCAATACATTCTCCATCTTCTCCAAAGCATTGGCAGTCCTTTCCCGAAAAGAATTTGTGATTGAATCCAAGGAATTAATATCGTCTTTTATCTCTGTCATTCCCCCTGTTCGCCGAAAAGCAACTATGGCAAAAATCAAAGCAACAACAGAAATAATAAATACCAATGCGCTCATAACTTACCTCCTGATCCATTTTTTAATATGATTGAAAGAACGTATACTAGAATCAATTAAATTCGCCTATTCTGACTTTATCTCCTCAAGTTCCTTTAACACCTCCTTTCTCTTTTCAGCTCCTTCTTTATAATAATTTAATGCTTTCTTGAAATGAAACAGTGCAGAATCTTTTTTGCCTTTTAATTTAAAAAAAATTCCGAAGTTTCTATGGGACTCGGCTAAATCCTCTATATGGCCATAGGCTACTCCCAGATTATAATAAACATGAGTAAAACCTTTATCCAAATTTCTTACTATCACGTATGCCTCTATTGCCTCTTTGTAATTGCCGTTTTCCTGATGCGAAAGACCAAGGTAAAAAAATGCATTCTTATCTTTTTCATTTTTTGCAACTGCTCTTTGAAGAAATACTATTGCATCATCAGGCTTCTCTATAAAAAAAA
Organism: Thermodesulfobacteriota bacterium; assembly: GCA_034189035.1. Classification (GTDB taxonomy): domain Bacteria; phylum Desulfobacterota; class UBA8473; order UBA8473; family UBA8473; genus JAUXFK01. Next base: position 19,598 of record JAXHVA010000032.1, on the reverse strand, counting down.
AGCAGACCCCTATATCCCTCAAAACCTCACTGTCTTCAGGATTTATCTTAAGTACTAAATTTAACCAGTTAATGGCCTCATTATAGTTCTTTAGCCTTTGATTGGTTAGAGCCAATCCATAGATTAAATCAAAACGCCTTGGATTGGACTTGAGCATAGACTTAAAGTAATCCATAGCATTTTGAGGAGCCCAACAAGAGGCGATCACTCTGGCTTTTATGCGCTGAAAGTTATCGACCCTATCTTTATACTCTTCTTGTTGAGGAAATCGGTTTAGCATTATATCGAGATAGTCCGTCCTGTTTTCTATCTCTGGGTGAGTTAAAAGATAAGGTGGCGTTTGGAAGGCCTGCACATGATACCTCCTTATCTTCTTAAGAAAGGTTATCATTGCTTTACCATTATATCCTGCTTTTATTAAATAATCAAGCCCTAACCTATCTGCCTCTTCTTCGTTTTCTCTTGTGTACTTCAAAGAAAGCGTCTGAGCTGTGGCAATAGAAAAAGCTCCGACAGCACTTGCTGCTTTATCGCTCCCTCCAAGAAACATCCCTGCCAGTATGGCTATCAATGTGCCCAAGTTTATCATTTTATCCTTTTCTATCTTTTCTGCAATATGTCTTTCAGTTACATGGGCGATCTCATGGCTTAAAACCCCTGCAATTTCACTCTCATTTTCTGCCAGTGTAATTAATCCTGTACTAATGTAAATATAACCTGCTGGGATTGCAAAGGCATTTGGATCGGAGGCATCATAGATATAGAAATTGAAATCAAATGGTTTATATTCCAACTGCGAGATGATTTTATTGCCAATTCCATCGATATATCTTTGAATCGAGGGGTCTTGTATTAATTCAAGGTGTTTTTGTAACTCATTTTTAAACTTTCGACCCAACTTCTCCTCTTGTTCTACTGTAAAATTATAGGCAGCATAACAGCTCTCAATGCCAGGGGACATTACGCCATATCCGCTGAGAACAAAGAGTATAAGCAATTCAAATATTATGATATAAAAACTGTTGATTGTTTTTATCATGATATAAATATCCCTGATAAATAGAGTTTACTTAATAATTCGATAATATTCAAGGAGAAATTATAATGACCAAATACAATTTATTATACACTGGGTATTGATTGATATCATACGTAGTAGTAATTGTGGGAATGAGGGTAACTCAATAAGAGGTATCCATCATTTCGACAAATAAAGAGAGGTGAGGTTCCGGCAAAAAGGTGTATACTTATTTTTCAAACATAAACAATACTAGAAGTCAGGAGGCTGCCTATGTGGAAAAGTAGAGTAAAAGAGCAAATGAGATACAATTTCAAAGCTGAAGAGCGAAAAAATATCAGTTTGGCTGTGAGGTATTGGGCTATAGCCGTTCTTTTTTACTATGATTGCTGGAATCGTCTCAAGAGATCCAATAGGGATATGTCGTCTTTGGAAAACACTCTTCATCCAAATACGACTCAGGCTGATAAGGTAAAACAAACCAGAAGAAACATGCAAAGCGATATAAGATGCCAAACCCTGAAGACATGGTACAGATTGATGTAAAGTATGTTCCTTATCGTATGAGAGGGGAATAGTACTATCAGTTCACTGCCATAGATGATTGTACCACATGGCACTTTGCATATATATACCCTGAAAAGAGTACGCATTACACAAGAGAGTTCGTTAACAGACTAATCAAAGAAGCTCCTTTTCCTATACGCCGTATCCAAATGGATGGAGGTACGGAATTTATCAATATATATGTATCAGACCCTAAATGCATCCTCAAAAAACCAGAGTACACATACCGGATCAAATATGCGCTTTCTACACTATACGTTATAAAATCATTCCACCATCTACACCACAAATCAATGGCAAGTTTGAAAGAAGCCGCAGGAAAGGTCAAGAAGAAGATAACTTCTCCGACTGGATCACTAAATACAATTGGAAAAGACCTCATGGAGATATCAATATGCAAACCCTAATACTAAAACTCTATAAAAGGCTCAAAAACTATAATAACTCTCTCCTTGTGGTTATAGAAAAACTAGCCACTTATTTTTTTGCCAGAACCTTTGAGCTTGTCATGTATTTGGTTAATACAAAATTATTTACATTGCATGTATGCATTTTAGATAGGAGAGAGTAATTTCCCAATTTATCTTGACCCTACAAAATGAAATGGTATAATTTTTTTGTTAACATGTGCTACTAATGTCTTTTATTAAATAAATTGAGATAATAATGCCAGCAAATCTCCCACCGCAATATTTTGAGGCAGAAAAAGACTACAGGCTTGCCAAGACAACACAAGAGAAGATAGCAGCATTGGAAGCCATGCTAACAATTATGCCCAAGCACAAAGGCACAGATAAGCTTAGGGGACAACTCAGGAAAAGGATATCAAAGCTAAAAGGAGAGGCTCAAAAAAAATATACAACGAGTAAAAAGGCATTTGCATTTAACATAGATAGAGAAGGAGCAGCTCAGGTTATGTTAATAGGGCCCCCAAATGTGGGGAAGTCAGAACTCCTCTCAAAAGTGACAAAGGCCTCTCCGGAAGTAGCCGATTATCCTTTTACAACCCGTAAGCCCCTGGCAGGCATGATGAGTTATGAGAATATCCAGATACAACTAGTAGATACCCCACCTATTGCCACTGGTTATGTTGAACCCTGGTTATTCGGCATAATCAGGAATTCCGATGGCATGTTGTTGATGGTTGATTTAAGTGAAGATCCCTTGGAACAACTTGAAAGCACCATCGAAGAGCTGAAAAAATCGAATATACACCCCATAGGAAACCAGCAAATCGAAAAAGACATGTGCAAACATGCTGTTAAACAAACATTAATAATAGCCAATAAGAATGACCTGGATTCTTCTTATGAAATATATGATATACTGAAAGAGCTCTATGCCTTTAAGTTCCCGATAATCTCTATATCAGCCAGAGAGGAAGACAACTTAGATGGGATGAAAAAACAGGTCTTTCAGATGCTAAAGATCATTCGGGTCTATACAAAGGCCCCAGGCAAGACCTTTGACCCCAATGCACCATTCATTCTTAAAGAGGGAAAGACCGTTCAAGATTTGTCAGAAAAAATACATAAGGATTTTGCGAAAAGATTTAAATACGCAAAAATATGGGGCTCTGAAAAATACAAGGGACAAATGGTACAAAAAGAATATATCCTCAAAGATGGGGATGTATTAGAGCTTCATATGTAAAAAGGAATCAAGTGTAAAGAAAAAATCCACTCACTTCCCATCGATATCCAAAAAAATAGAGGAGTTTAATCATGATGGATCTCAGGATCGAAAGACTGGCAAGAATCTTGGTAGATTACTCTATAGAGGTCAAAGAGAAAGAGACGGTTCTCGTATCCGGATCTTCACTGGCTTCCCCTCTTGTCAAGGAGATCTATAAGAAGATCCTTCAAAGGGGCGCATACCCCAGGCTCAAGATCAGCCTCCCTGAGATTCAAAAAATATTCTTCGATCATGCAGGTGATGACCAGCTAAGTCACCTCTCTTTGATAGATATGTATGAAGCAGAGAATTCCGATGCCTCTATAGCTATACAGAGTGAGTCCAATACCAGTGTATTGACCAACGTAGAGCCTCAAAAACAAGTTTCATTTAGCCTGGCAATAAAGCCGTTGAAGGATATTATCCTCAAAAAGAACAGGTGGGCACTTACCCTGTTTCCTACAGAGGCATATGCTCAAGATGCTGAGATGTCACTGGAAGAGTTTGAGGACTTTGTTTACAGCGCTACCTTTGCTGACAGAGATGACCCTATCTCACAATGGAAGCAGGTCTCAAAAAATCAGCAAAAGATCGTTGACATTCTCAATACTGTTCAGATCATCCATATCATCGGCAAGGACACGGATATTCAAATGTCTGTTACTGGAAGGAAATTTATTAACAGTGACGGACATTACAATATGCCAAGCGGAGAGGTCTTTACAGGCCCGATAGAAAATTCGGTTCAAGGTCACATAGAGTTTTCCTTTCCAGCCTCTTATCAGGGAAAGGAGATAAGTGGTATCCGCCTGATATTTAAAAACGGTAAAGTAACAGATGCTTCTGCAGCAAAGAATGAGAAATTTCTCCATAGGATGCTAGAGATAGACCAGGGAGCTTCGTACGTAGGAGAATTGGGAATTGGAAATAACTGGGGGATCACAAGGTGCATTAAGAACATCCTGTTCGATGAGAAGATCGGGGGGACTATCCATATCGCCCTGGGCAATTCATACCCTGAGACAGGAGGGCTAAACAAGTCAGCCCTCCATTGGGATATGATAAAAGACCTCAGACAGGACGGTGAGATTTATATAGATGGAAAGCTGTTCCAAAAAAACGGTCGGTTTATCGACTTGCCATAGTACATAACAACCATCGTATAGAGTATAATAAATTATTGCATGACAGCGGGCAATTTCCCTTAAAAAATTTAATGGCTATTGACTTCAATCAGTAAACCCCAACGACTCTTTACAAAAAAGTCCCTTAGAAACTTGAAGCCCACTGAGAGGTTTTAGGTAAAATCGTATAGGTGATTTTCTGGCAAGTCTCTTTCATCTATACACCTAACGCAAAATTCCAGGATTATTTTCTACATATTAAAATTTTAAATTTTTAGCCAATTAATTTCTTGACAAAAAATTTTTTTTGAATAAAATTCAAGTTTTAGGTAATTCCTTTCGATTATTAAATATAAATTTATACCGAGTTGCCAACCTCGATTTTGCAGCTTTGGATATACAGGTGATTCGGTTTTTTTATATAAGACTGAATTTGTTTTGCTTTTAGTATTCTTGTTAAAGATACCGAGTTGCCAACCTCGATTTTGCAGCTTTGGATATACAGGTGATTCGGTTTTTTTATAAAAACTCTATTTAAAATAAATAAGGATTAGGAGGAAGCAAAGATGATTTGTAATAGTGTAAAAGAAGGGGCGAATTGTATATTCATGAAGAAGAAGGGTTGCTCTTTTAATGGAGGAAGATGCTACCCAATTGTAGATTCATGCAATGGCTGTGATATGACTGAAGAGTATCCCACAGGCATATATTGTAAGTCATGTGCCGAGCCTGCAAGCAAATGGTCGACCGGAAATTGCAATCTAGCCACGCATGTAAAAAAAGAAAATGGGATAACAAAAAACAAATTAAACCCTCTTAAGGCATCTAAGAGAAGCATGCATGCCTAATCTTTTTCGCTATCAAAAACATAAGAATTTCCTTGTGCCAAACATACAAAGGATTTTTTTACTACCCATCATAAACGATACACCCATTAAAATACAGCAATACGTATGGGGGTACTTCCCCCATACGTATTAGCAGGGTAGTCTTTAAAGAGACATGTACTCTTTCTTTAAATCCCTTTTGAGGATTTTATTGGCAGCACTTATCGGTAAGGTTTCCCTGAAAAATATCCGTTTTGGTACTTTAAAACTAGGGAGTCGCTCCTTGCAAAAGGATATGATCTTTTCTTCTGTTAAGGTTACACCAGGCCTAGGCACAACAGCTACGGTTACAGCCTCACCCCAGCGAGCATCGGGTAATCCGAAAACAGCACAGAGCACAACATCCGGATGAGTACCAATAATATTTTCCACTTCCTGGCAAAATACGTTCTCACCCCCGGTCTTTATCATGTCCTTCTTTCGATCGGCAAAAAAATAGTCTCCATTCTCATCCTTAAAAAGGATATCTCCTGTATGGAACCATCCATTACAAAAGGACTTTTTGTTTGCCTCTTCATTCTTATAGTAGCCCCTCATCACGACAGGACCTCTGATTATTTCCTCTCCCGCCTCTCCAACCGGAACCTCACAATCGTCGTCATCCACTAGCATTATATCGCAACCAAATGCCACTGCCTTTCCTACCCAACGACCATCTTGATTCGGAATATCCTCCCATTTTTTGAACCAGCTTCCAGTTATGGCAGCAGCCGAGGATTCGCTTGAGCCCTGAAGTGTATGAAAACTCAGGTGAGGTGCAATCTCATTCCAACCATCGACCATGGCCTTCGGTATGGTTGAAGACCAGGTAATAAATCTCTTTGCAGAGGACAAATCGTACTTCTTTAAATCAGGAACTGCTAAAATTGCGACATATAGCGTTGGAGGTAGTCCTGTGGTAGTCACTTTGTATTTATCTATAAGCTTCAGCATTTGAGATGGATCAGGTAAATAGGTCAATACAAGAGTCTGTCCGATTATACTTCCCATAATAGCCAGGAAGAAGCCTCCCATATGAATGATAGGAAGGGATAAGAGAAAGACGTCTTCTTGAGAAAACCCTATATTTATAAGATGGGTCTGTATAGATGCATAAAAATTCTTGTGCGTGGTCAAAACGCCTTTTGGATCCGCCTCTGTCCCACTGGTAAATAAAAGAGTAGCGACATCTTCATCGTCTATTATCACATCCGGTTCTTGATCATCCCCTTCCATTAGCTCACCTAAATCGATCCATCCCTCAGGCCTGGTGCCTCCAAAGACACTTATGTATCCAAATTTCTCGATGCTTTTCGTATTAAAGATCATCCCCTTTACGAGGTCGACAAAGGCATCTTCCACAAAGAAGAATCTCGGTTCAGCAAAATCGATTAGTCTCTCTATATCCGGGCCTCTAAGCATAAAATTGATTGGTGCATACCAAGCGCCTATCTTTATAAGGGCATATGTTAGTATAAGAAAATCAGCATTGTTCCGTGATAAGACTGCGACTCTGTCACCCTTTTTCGTTCCCAGGGCCTGAAGGCTGTTGGCAACCCTGTTTATCTTTTCATTGAGTTCCCGATAAGTATAATAAGCCGTCTTTTCATCACTATAACAGGCAATGAGTGCATATTTAGAAGGACATCTTATAGATGCCCTTCTAAAACCATCCCCTAAGCACTGTCTTCTCATCAAGTTTTCTCTTAGGTTAATTGCCATTTTTTACACCTCCTTTTGCTATATAAACTCTCATACCTTGATTAAAAGTATGATTGTAAAAACAGTTTGTGCCAGATTACCAACAGCAATAGGATTTGTAAAGCGATTTATGACCGAAGGATCGAGACACTATTTAAAACACTTGGAACAGCTTAGCTTCTTGAAAAGAGCCGCTTCTTCATAAAACAAATATTATTGCGTTTACTGTCTGAGGATCCAAGCGAGTTAAGAAAGAAAAAGAGAAAATATGAGAGTTTGACACAGAATAAATTTGATTACTCAAATTTTAATGATAGTTTCTAGATGAGTCAAAAAGACTTTACTGGGAGTGAGGAAAGGAGCTTTGTAGATTGAACGTATTTTTGTAGATAAAGGCTCATTTTTTTCTTGAAAAAAATACCACATTGTGGCATGTATAAGTACTATTATAAAAAATCAAAATACTGTTTTTGAGGCTCTTGTGAATCGTGAAGAGTTTTTAAAAGCGCGTAAGAAGCTGGGTAAGACACAAAGACAACTCGCTGAACTCCTTTGTACATCTCTAAAAGCAATACACAGCTATGAGCAGGGATGGCGGACAATTCCTGCCTCTGTGGAACGGCAGATACTTTTTTTGGTCAGTACAAAGACGGGTATCGTTAAAGAAAAAATTCCTTGCTGGGCAATAAAGAATTGCACTGTTCAGTACAAAAGTCAATGCCCTGCCTGGGAATTACAGGCAGGAGAGTTCTGCTGGTTTATCAATGGAATCATCTGTGAAGGGATTGTCTACAAGGACTGGAAAGAAAAAATAAAGGTCTGCCGTAGATGTGAGGTTTTCGCAACTTTACTCTAAGTGCAAAACCGGGCACCTATGATATCTGCAACTTACAAAATGACATTTTATAAAAGAAAAAAACATGGTTGATATTGCTTTTTATTTAAATTGATAATAATTGATGTGGAGGTGCAAAAAGATGTCACTAGACGATGTGGCCATTTCAAGAGCTATTATTGAAGAATATAAGGAAAAATTACTGAACAGTCTCGAAGTAGATGTTGCTATGGTAGGCGCAGGTCCAGCCAATATGGTTGCCGGATACTATCTGGGCAAGGCAGGCATCAAGGCGGTTATCTTTGAATCGAAGCTTGCCCCTGGGGGAGGGATGTGGGGTGGAGGTATGATGTTCAATGAGATTGCAATACAGGACGATGCACTTAAAATTATTGAAGAAATCGGGGTGGGCTGTCGCGCTAAGGGAGACGGCTATTACACAATGGACAGTGTGGAAGCTACATCTACGATAATCTCCTGCTGTGTGAAAGCAGGGACCATTATATTCAATTTAATAAAAGTTGTGGATGTCTTATTCAGAAAGCGAGACAATCAGATGGAGGTAGCCGGCCTTGTTCTCAACTGGTCTCCAGTAGAGAACCTACAACTCCACGTAGATCCCCTCGGCATAAAGGCCTCCTGTGTTGTGGATGGAACCGGCCATCCAGCAGAGATCTGCCAGATTGTTACACGAAAAATGAATGCAAGGCTAAACACAAAAACCGGTGATGTTATTGGTGAAATGCCGCTTTGGGCAGAAGAGGGAGAACAATTTACAATTGCCAATACAGGAGAGGTCTTTCCCGGGCTCTATGTGTCGGGTATGGCAGCAAACAACGCTTTCGGAGGGCCGCGAATGGGTCCAATCTTCGGAGGCATGCTTCTTTCAGGAAAAAAAATCGCAACGATTGTGGCTGAAAAATTGAAGAAATAGCGATCCCTTTAAAGCAGAGTGAATAAGAAATCGGACAATACATCAGAAATGGAGTTCAGCCAAAAAGTAGATAAAGCCGTATTTCTTTAACATTCCAAATTTTGTATCATAGATGTTTGATTTTGTATAGCCCAATGTGGTCCCCATCTCCAGTTTGGTTCCGTCTGTTGGTTTATAGCTTACCTTGGGAAATGAGGCAAATATAGATTTGTCCTTAAAATCGTCAAAGTCTGCAACTTCAATCAGTGAGAAGAGTTCCAGTGCCAGATCAAGGCTCTGTATCTCATATCGTATATCCGATGCAAAGTAGTCTTCAGGCTCACCCATCAATCCGAGCGGCACAAGGTCATACCTCTTCTCAACATCATTGTTATAACCGACCTCATCACTGGAACCATGGTTATACTGAAAGTTTACATAAAGGCCTGTTCCAACTCCAAAGGTATAATCAAAGCCAACTGTCCACTTGGGGTAAAGGTCTTGAAATAACTTTGACCGATTAACCGTTGTCCCTTCAGACGTGTTCACGATACTTCTTACTCTGGAATTTTCAAGGAAAAAGCAGGCCACCTCCGCCCAGTACCCTATGCTTTTTAGCTCACCAGCTAGATCCAGACCCACTACCTGCATCTCAGGATAAAAATAGGAGAGACTTGCAGAGGTTGAACCGGGTACCAGCGAAACTTCCTTCTGTTTCAGCACAGGGACATCCAGGTAGCCTTTGTAGTATGAAAAACCAGTATCCACATTCCTTATTATCCGAGAGAACCGAAAACCAAAGGAGAGTCTGCCCACATTGGGGTCTTCTTCGATATCGAGGCTTGTAGTTATAATCTCAGGGGAGATAGGTATGCCATACTTATCTTCTAATACCTGTCCATGGGCTGTCTCTATACTATTCCAGTAATCGTCGGGAAAGGAGGCTTGATGGGGAGAGAAGATAAAAGCGCTCTCCAGCTTCCAGTCGCTCTGATAGTAAGTCAGAAGCATAGTAGTCACAGGAATTTTCTCGCCGAAGTAATCGAGGTCAAAGGTAAACAGGTTGGCAAAGTCATTTGGATTGAGGTTATCTATCACATGGAGTTTATCAGCAGAGCCCCACTTTATTCTCTGTTTTCCAATCTTGAGTTCTAAGCCCTCTGTACCTGCATCAATGATATTCATATATGCTTCATAAACATTCGTATCAACAGGATCGGTCTCTTCCCACTCTATACCTTCGGTATCTTCCAAGGCTGTCACCTCAGAGGGATCCTTATATATAAAATCAAGACGCAAGTAGTAAGAGGCCTGATCTGTTACATCTCCAACAAACCGAAGCCTTGCCTCTCCCTTTACAACCCCGAAATCCCCTGCCTCGTGGGCAAAGAATATCCCGTCTTCATCGTCCAAAAGCAAGAGCGTAGTAAAAAATCGAAGTGTCCCCTCTGTATTTACAGTGACCTGGGCAATTGCAAGGCAGGTGGTAATAAAGACAGAAAAGGGCACAACAATACAGATTAAACAGTTTTTTAACTTCACTTTGGTCTCCTCTTTAGAAAACGCTGTGTGAATATCTTGTCTTCTAATCCTTGATCAAACTGGATGTTCTCCCGTTCGACTATTGTGACATGTTCTTTCTTCTTTTCCTCAACCTCCATCCTTGACACTGTATAGTATTTACCTGATTTATAGGGCGTCATCTTCCAAACCTTCCACAGGTTATTGCCTTCATCAAAAGACTCCATATAGATCGGCACATTGCTGGACTTTTCAACTGTCATCTTTATCCGAAAGTATGGTTTCTCCGAACCCGGCCTCCTGATAAGCTCTAAAAAGTAATTATCTGAATCCTCTTTTAACAAACGGGCCTCGTAGTCTTCGCAAAGCCTCTTTGTCTCCATATCGCTAAAAGAGAGATCAGAGCCCATAAAGCTCTCTTTCTTCGAATGAGATGCTATCCTTCGAATCCGATGAAAGGCCGGCAGATAGAGATACATCTTATCTTCGGCTAATACGAGAAATCCTACTCCCCGCACATCTGTAGGAGAAAGAAACTTGATTATACGCCAACTGTCCTTGTCCTTAAAATACTTCGCCCAAGTCTTTAACAACCTTTCTTTACGATTACCCTTTTTATCTAAGAGGATAATCCTCATGTCCGACATCTCGTCTAAAGGCGCATTTGTAATCTCATCTATCTCTTGTAAGATAGCATTTCCCGAATCTTCTGCAAATGTGGATCCAGCACCATAGATGATTAGAAAGACCCCCAATAAGATCGTAGATTGTATTCTCCTTCCTTTCATTATCTCCCCTCCTCATATAAATTACATAAAATGGCTAAATAATTATTTTTTTGTAACTGTTTCGCCAAGCAACGACTTAGATGGTTTCTGACGAGAACTGTTGGGTCACCTTGTAAAGATTCAAAGTAAGCGAAGTGAATAATGGCATATTTTTTGAGGGAGCTTGCAAGTGAGTTGTTCTAAATTTAGCTCTGCGCATGTAGAATCTTCAAAATGACTTAAACTACAAAAGGAAAGATTGTTCAAACCATAAAATATCGTTAGGCCTCAAGCTTTACACGATTACCTGTTTTATTATTAATTTTTCCCCCTTACGATCTGCCTGATAATCTTTGGGCTAAAATTAAGCACTGCCGGCTTTATGCCAATTACTGCCGCAGGGAAGAGTGTGATAGCCCCAGCTGCACTCACCAGCATGGTTAAGGCAGTCAAGTATCCAAAACGTTTTATAGGAAGCATCTCAGAGAAAAACAAGACCGCAAAACCCAACATCACGGCGACGGTATTGATTAAAATTGCCTTTCCCGTAGTCTCTAGTGTTATTTTAAGCGCCTCAAGTTCACCTTTTTGAATAGGTAGCTCTGTTTTGAACCGGGAAATGAAATGAATCGTATAGTCAATGCCTATACCTATGGCAATACTGGCAATCATCATAGTAGCATTGTCAAGGGGAAGAGCAAATGCGCTCATTACTCCAAAGTTAACCATGATGGTTAATACAATAGGAGCCATGGCCAAAAGTCCCACGATAAGTGATCTGAGCTGCAATATAAGAAGTATCAGAACCAACACAATAGCCAATGCGACGCTTTGAATCTGGCTCTTAATCAGCTCACTTTCGAATTGAATAAACAGAGGTGGTAAGCCTGTCAAATGGGTCTTAAAACGGATTATTTTCTCTGGTGATGGCTTTAGGCCAGTGATCTTCTGAAAGTCCGCTGTTGCCAATGCGATCTGACTCTCATTTACTCCCCATAGGTCTCCTTTCAGGTCTCTGTAAAGCTCTCTGTACTTGGGGTCATTCAAGTCAATACCCAATCTCTCCCTTAAACTTGAGATCAGCCTGATCGACTGCTGCTCCATGCGTAGGTCTTTACAGAGAGTCTCCAATGACATAGCCATGTATTCAATCGCCTCAGGATCATCATTGTATAGAGATTGTGGAATTTCTCGGTGTAAAGTCCTCGTAATAGTGTCAATGCTGTAGTCTGAAGGACCGGTCAGGGCCTCGATTATACGTGTTCTGAGTTTTGGATCTTCAATCTCTACATCAGAGCAATCACTGAGGAAATATTTCCCTATAGCCAGGATTAGAATATCTTGGGGTATTGGCATTGAATCAGACTGAACCATAATACTCATAAGGTCATCATAGAATGTGAACCCTTCAGGAGATGTAACTCCATGGTATTGCATATCCAGTCTAATTCGTTTCTCAATCTCCTTTGCCTTATAAGAGAGCATATCATGAAGGGGAGTGCCAGAGAAGGATTTACGGTCTACAACTACTAGATCGCTTCGGATCCCCTCTTTAATAATCCTCTTTGCATCAGTTACCACACGATTCGCCACTTCAGAGTCAAGTTCATCAATCTTAGCATATAATAGCATTTCTGTATACTCATTATTGATCATTTGCCCCAGAAGATCCTGCCCATCTAAAAATACCCAAAGATTTTCTACTTCATGGCTCGAAGTGGGTATCAAATAACGGCCATTCATTACTCTGTTCATCTCAGCGACAAGGTCAGCGACAGATTGAGGATACTTTACATTACTGACTACGCGCAAATATTTTTTTAAGAGTTCGATCTCTTTTAAGATAAACGGGTTTTTGACATCATCGGCTCTGAAATCTATCACAAGGAACTGAGATCCTCCAAAACGCTCCTTCATAAGATTTTCTGAGACACGAGGTTCACTTTTTTCTGGAAAATAGTTGACTAGATTCACATCCCGAGACATCTGTGGGATGAAAATCACAGCGAGTATTACCACCAAACCCGTAATTAAGAAGATACTCTTTTCTCTATTAAATACAAAGGCACCCAATCCATCCATCATACTTTCCACGTAGGTGCCCTCTTTAATCCCTATTTGCTTCTTTTTTTGAGGCTGAAATGGGAGAATTGACAATACGGATGGAATAAAAAATATAGAAAGCAGGAGAGCAAAAAATATCCCCAGTGCAGTAAAAAAACCAAACTGCCTTATGAGGGTTAGGTTAGAGGCAAGCAGTGAAAGGAATCCGACCATAGTGGTAAGGCCTGTCAGGACAATAGGGATACCCACCTCTTTTACGGCTAAACTCATCCCTTTGAGCTTGTTTTTCTCATCCTTTACATCTTCGTAGTATTTGTTCATCATATGAATACCGTACGCAGTACCTGTGGCAATCAATACTACAGGCATAACAGAGGAAATAATGGTAAGGGGAAATTTCAGTAAGGCCATTACTGTCAGCGTCAAAAGGGTAGCGCATATCACGGTCATAAGAGGCAATACGACTCCACGCAATGTTCCGAAACTCAAGAAAAGGGTGATCACAATCAATGCTACAACCATGGGGACGAGTTTCTTTATGTCCTTCACTATTATATGAGTACAATACTCCATAACCATCGGAAATCCACCGAAATAAACAGGATGATCTCGTGCTATTCGATGGGCAACCTCCTTTAATGCTGCTGCAACCTTTTCTTTGTTCACATTGTCTTTCATCCGTACAATAATGGCGGCGGCACTGCCGTCTTTAGAGATTATGTTACCGACATAAAACTCTTTTTTCAATGTATATTCGCGTAGTCTTGCGAGTTCTTCTGGATTCTTAGGGATGTGATTCGGGTCTATCAATTTACCAACTTGCACTCCTCCTTCTCCCTTTTTAACATCCATTACATTGGTAAGGCTCATAACATTTCTTACTCCTTCGACCTTTTCGCACTCATTGGTCAATTTACGAATGGTCGAAAGAGCCTGATAGGCAAAGATATTATCGGCCTCGATTGCTATGAGCGCAACATAGTTCGAACCAAAACGCTCCCCTGTCTCATTTAAAAAAGTAACTTCCGGATCATCTTGAGGCATATAATTGAATAGATCCGTATCAATCTTAAGCTGTTGAACGAAATAACAGGAACAGGCCATCAAAAGGATAAAAATCCCAATGAAATACCATCGAAAACGTATAATAAGGTTAGCAAATGTTTCCAAAAACCTCTCCCCTTTAGCTTTCTATTTCTATATTTTTTAATAGTGTAGCTTTTTGAAAATAGTTGCTAGAAGCTCTGTTCAAATTTTAATCCGTGTAAAAAACTCGCATCCATATGATGCGTAAAGAAAGAACACTATATCAACTATTCAATTCAGTAACTCAACTATTAATTAATTTCAGATATTTAATTATTAATTTTCCTCTGTGTACTTTCTTAACGCTCAATAAGTCATTCAGACAATCCCTCATTATAATTTGACCGCATTTTATAGCGTCTGATACCTTTTATTTATATAAAGCTAAACTGCCATCCATATTTAATATGTTGCCGTAGGCTTAACTCTAGGTTCTCCCCTTTTTTACCTTTTTTTTAGACCTAAATTGTTTTAAAATCTATTAATAATATTGTCTAGTACTCATATTGTCAAGTATAAAATATACTCATTTACAGCACTTGAGGTTCCTTTAGTAAAAAAAATATAGGATTGAAATTAGCTAAAAAAATACTTTAAAATCAGCATTTTGAGTTTAAACTCTATGAGCTTGTCTATCTTTCACTCTATCCATCCGGATTTCCATTATCTAATACTGCCGATCAAAATCGTTTATCTTTTGACATCATATGACATCTTCATATATAATATTCTACTATTCAGATTATCAGGCTCGCAGTTGGACGCTTCCATGGTGACATAGGGTTCACTCTGTAGTTCCGTGTAATGCTGATTGACGTATCTCAAGAACCTGCTAAATTGTGGATTTATCTCGGAATCGCCCCTTTGTCTTATACGTTTAACCATAACCCATTGTAACAGTTTGGCTTTTTTAAAAGAAGGACAAACCGTGAACCCCGGCACCTTGAACATATGGGGTTCATTTCATCTACTATTAATATGAGGTGTTTAGATTGAAACGTACAAAAATTATTGAATTACTTACATCCGAGAAGGTTGGAACACAATTCGTGATTATGGGTTGGGTGAGGACCAAGAGGGATTCAAAAGCTGGGCTCTCTTTTTTGGAAGTCAATGACGGATCTTGCCTTAGCAACCTTCAGATTATCACCGATGAAAAGCTTCCCAACTATAAAAGTGAGATACTTAAGTTACAGACAGGCTGCTCAATCAAGGTTTTGGGTACTCTGGCCGCTTCACCTGGCAAAGGTCAAAAAGTAGAGCTACAGGCCGAAGAGATAGGGGTATTTGGATGGGCGGATCCTGCAGTTTACCCGCTTCAAAAAAAACGCCATTCATTTGAATTCCTACGGACAATTGCCCATTTAAGGCCCAGGACAAACACTTTTGGTGCAGTAGCAAGACTCAGAAATGCGATAAGCCAAGCGATTCATACTTTTTTCCAGGATAAGGGCTTTGTTTATCTTCATACCCCTATAATCACTGGAAGCGACTGTGAAGGCGCCGGGGAGATGTTTAAGGTAACCACCTTTGACCTGGATCAGATTCCGAAAAAAGATGGACACCCGGATTTTACAACAGATTTTTTTGGACGCCCTGCCAATTTGACTGTAAGCGGTCAACTCGAAGCAGAGATCTATGCTCTTGCCATAGGAGATGTATACACATTCGGTCCTACATTCAGGGCGGAGAATTCAAATACCTCGCGACATTTAGCCGAATTTTGGATGGTTGAACCGGAAATGGCATTCTGTGATATAAAAGGGGATACAGATTTGGCGGTTCATTTTTTAAAGTACATTTTTACCTTTGCTCTTAAAAACTGCAAAGAGGACATCGATTTTTTTAACCGCTTTATTGATTCTTCAGTGATTGAGACCCTTGAACGCATAATCTCTCATGGTTTTGAAACTCTTTCATATACAGAAGGAATAGAAATACTTATAAAGGCAGATGAGAAGTTCGAATATCCTGTAAAGTGGGGAGTCAATCTCCAGTCGGAACATGAGAGGTATCTCTGCGAAAAGGTTTTAAAAAAACCTATCGTCATGGTGGATTATCCGAAAGAGATCAAACCCTTTTACATGAAGGTAAACAAGGACGAAAAGACAGTTTGCGCAATGGATATCCTGGTTCCTAAGATCGGAGAGATAATAGGAGGAAGTCAAAGGGAAGATGACTATGATATCCTTTTAGAACGGATAAAAGGGATGAATCTCAACCCTGATGATTACTGGTGGTATCTGGAATTGAGGAAGTTCGGCTCCGTTCCCCATTCTGGTTTCGGCCTTGGATTTGAGCGACTCATTCAATTTTTGACGGGCCTGTCTAATATCAGAGACGTTATTCCTTTTCCCAGAACGCCTGGAAACATCAGTTTTTAACAGATAGGAGAGATAAGACAACCTTGATTTGATGCGAGGGCATATACCCGTGGTTTAGATGCCTCTTTGTACCCAAAGAAGTGGAAAAAGGGTTCGACATTGAAGAGAATACTCGTTATTGTCAAAGACAAGGAAGTATTGGCTACTATTGAATCCTTCCTGACTGAACAAGGGTATGATCTAATAATAGCCAAAGACGCCCTTTCAGCCATAAAAGTACTCTCCAGGACCGATGTTGATCTGATATTTGTTGATATTCTTCTTAGTGAGCATATCGGAACAGATATCCTACAAAAAGTCAGAGATAGAGGATTAAAATGTCCAGTAATCATAATTACGGAGATTTCTCATATCAAGAAAGCAACCTACTGTATTCGTATGGGTGCTTTTGATTTCATCCTGAAACCGACACAGGAAGAAACTCTATTACGAGTAACAAATATTGCCCTTCATAACAAGGCATTAATCGATGAAAAGGACAAGATCGAGGCTGAAAAAGAGAGGTACCGATCCAATCTTGATGCCATCTTCAGGAGTGTTAAGGATGCGATCATTACTGTAGACAAAACTATGCGTGTAATCGAGATAAATCGGCCAGCAGAAAACATATGCGATGCTGTGTATAAGGAGACAGTCGGAAAGGAATTCAAAACGGTATTTAACGGGTGCACTAAGGCCTGCCACAGTGTCTTGAATGAAACCTTAAAAACAAAAAGATCCGTGGATGAATGTCGAATCGAATGCGGCCATGAGGCTCGTCCTCACCAAGTTGTTGTACTCAATACATCACCACTCATTGATAATCAAAACAGATTTATGGGGGCAGTTCTGATTATCCGTGATATAACACGGCTCGTCGATATGGAACGCGAGTTAAAAGGTAGGCATCTCTTTCATAATACAGTAGGAAAGAGTAAAAAGATGCAAGAGATTTATACCCTGATAGAAGAACTGGCCAATGTCGAAACCACGGTTTTGATAACAGGAGAAAGCGGTACCGGTAAAGAGCTTGTTGCTGGGGCCCTCCACTATGGGGGGATCCGTTCTGAAAAGCCATTTGTGAAGGTAAACTGTTCCGCTTTATCTGAAGATCTCCTCGAAAGCGAACTTTTCGGTCATGTAAAAGGTGCATTTACAGGAGCAATAAAAGATAAGATAGGTCGTTTCCAAAAGGCAAATGGAGGAACCATACTTCTCGATGAAATCGGTGATATTTCATCGAGGATGCAGTTACGCCTCTTGCGAGTTTTGCAAGAAAAGGAATTTGAGCGAGTGGGGGACTCTACTCCTTTGAAGATAGATGTAAGAATCATAGCATCAACAAACCGGAACCTAAAGGAAAAGGTTCGATTGGTAGAATTCCGAGAAGATCTCTACTTCAGGCTGAAGGTGATAGAGATTTCAATACCACCTCTTCGAGAACGCAGGGAAGATATCCCGCTTCTGACAGATCACTTCCGTAATATCTTCAATAAACGTTTCAAAAAGGAAATAATCAGGATATCCGATGATGTACTAAGAATCTTTATTGGCTATTCCTGGCCAGGAAATGTCAGAGAGCTTGAACACGCCATTGAACATGCCTTTATCATATGTCGTAGCAACATCATCACAATCGATGACCTGCCCATTGAAATCAGGGATCATACCAAAGAAGGTTCTGCTCTTAAAAACACAGATGTCAATGAAATAGAGATGATACGCGAAGCCTTAGAAAAGACTGACTGGAACAAGGCCAAGGCTGCACGATTACTCGGTATGGACCGCACTACCTTGTACCGAAAGCTCAGAAAATACAAACTAGCCAGAGAACAGATATAATATGTAGCATGCCACACTTGTGTTGTGCAACACTTCTGTAGGGCGCAACACCCACAATGCACCTCTTCAATCTTTCATCTCTCTTTAATTTAGATGTAAATAGTTGTTATTAATGGCTATATTTGTTTTTTCTATCTCCGGACAAAACTGGCATATTTGTTGAATATATAGATCAACAACAGGAAAAAAGGAGGGATATAGAATGAAGAGAAAAACGGATTATCAAATCGATAGAGGTCTTAGATTCTTTGTGGGGATAATAGTTATTAGCTCTGTCTTCTTTTATTTTGGTAACCACTTAGAGAACAGCATTAAGGCTACTATATTATTACTAGGCGTTTACTCTGCCACAACTGGTGTAATCAACTTTTGCCCTTTGAGTAATCTGACAAACCTTGAAAAAAGATTTCGAAGAAGGAAGCTAAGAATCGCATCGGATATCACGGTCAACAATTTAAAAGATATAGATTTCTTTAAGGATTTCGATGAGAAAGAAATCAATGATACCCTTTACTATTGCAAAGACGTAACCTGCAGGGAAAATCAAATATTGATGCGCGAAGGAAAAGGCAGAGGAAGCTTAAATATTATCTTCTCAGGACAGGTAAAGGTAGTGAAGGCAGTAACTGAGAAATCAGCGAAAACCATCGCTGTCTTAGAAGATGGTGATATATTTGGAGAGATGTCCTTTATAGATGACTCCCCTCCTTCAGCATCTATCGTTGCCGTAGAGAATAGCCGTATCCTAGAAATTGACAGGATTGCATTTTCTAAAATGATGGAGAAAGATAAAGACCTGGCAATGAAAATTATGACTAGAATATTACAGGTGTGTAGTACAAGGGTCAGGCACCTTAGTGAGCAAATCGTTTATATGGGCAAATTGTTGGTCAACAACAGAGAGAATAAGACCTCTAATAAACCGTTCCAATCCGGTCTAAAAGCACAGACAAAAAATATCCAATCTAGAATGTTGCAATAAAGGGACAACCAAAGGATAACTCAAAAGAAGCGTAACTCCAATTATCCAATCAAAAAACCAAATCGGATAGGCGGATTGCTCTCAGGCAATCCGCCAGAAAGGAGAAAAAAATGAGGACAAGAAAGATTATCTTAGTAATCACAACCCTTACAGCCGGTTTAATGCTGTACCCTCAAACGAGTTTGGCTGAGATTAGAGAATTGACAGAATGTCAGATGGAATCAATAACAGGGAAATCGGGGATCTTCATCTCAATAGATACTATTGGAAGCGAC
>JAXHVA010000311.1:0-1512 GCA_034189035.1 Thermodesulfobacteriota bacterium | reverse complement strand
ATCTTCTTCGAGGACTTGGAGAAGGTGTTGTGCTGACGTGTGTTCTTCAAGGTGGAAGAAGACCAATGATTTGAGTTCATCTTTAAAGGTCATCTGTAAAGGCCTGTTCCCTTTTGCTTTGTCTAGGGGCATTTCAATCATAGCCTCATAAGCATGTTGAATGGACGGATCAAAACGCAGTGTACGTTTTCTGTCATAAGGATAAATTGTTTGCAGCATATCGTAACTCCTTGAATTAATCAGTCATTACGAACCATGCCTCGGTACATTAGTTAATAATATGTCAAGAAAAATATCGACTTATTCTGCTTTTTTTGGCCTTTTTGATGTATACATGCAATTCTTTAATCGGAAATTACTGACATCTTACTAAAGATCACAGAAAAGATCGACTTACATTTTGCATATAATCAAGTTAAAAATAAATATTGGGTAAACGGTAATGTGTCATTTCCTCATCCAATTATCCTTAAAATGACGCTTTTCTTTATACTTCAATAACTTATGGAAATAACTCAATAGCTTCCCCAAAACCTCTAAATGATTATCTGGAGAAAAATTATTGTTAAAATCTCCACCCCCTTTAGAGACTGATTTAAGGCTTATTATTGACAAGGAAGGCTTCATGGAGTTGAGCGTTCAGGATCTGGTTATAGCTTCTGGAGTTCCAGTTAGTTTCAATATAAACTATCCATCCCCTGTGGGGTATGAAAACGCTTTACAGGCAACCAATTTTTCTCCTCTTCGCACGATAACTGAGAATACATGTTTTGGCTGTGGAGCTCGCCCAGATGGCATGCAACTTTACTCAGATATTTTGAATAGTTATAAACCAGATAAAATTGTTGCTTCAAAGGTCGAAATCACAGATGAATTTGTAGATGATTCTGGCAATATTAAAAACAAAATATTTTGGACTTCCTTAGACTGTCCTGGGGCACATGCCTACATGTTTTTTGATCCTTTCCCCTTTGTTGTTTTGGGCCGAATGGCAGTACATAAATTAAAACCGACCCATAGCAACCAAGAATATTATGTAGTGGCTTGGCAGATTGCTGAAAAAGAAAAACGGAAATACTATACGAGCACTGCTCTTCATTCAGCTGATGATGAGCTATATGCTTTTACAAAGCAGACCTAGATAGAAATATCAAGCAACTTATTAGATAATTTCAGAAAGAAATTAAAGTTGAATTTAACTAAAGCTATTTGATCTGGATTAAGATTAAAGTCAAGTAAATGAAGGGGCAGTTATATTGTAAAAAATGTGTAGCAAAGTCCTTCCTTAAGAAAAAAAAAGGTAGTGTACAATATTTTGTGTAAATTTTGAGAGTGTAGAAAAGAGGGTGCTTTTCCTATTAAAAGAGATTTAATCAGAAACCTTAATAAGGAAGGAGAAGCACCCATGAAAGAGGAAATTAGTGTACCTGAGGTAATGAGTATTTGCAAGGAGATTCAGGAGCAGCTTGAGAATATTTTTAAGATGATTCGTATAGAGATCAAAGAGAAGGT
>JAXHVA010000310.1:0-1524 GCA_034189035.1 Thermodesulfobacteriota bacterium | reverse complement strand
TGGAAATGGAAGTAGAAAAAAGATGACTGAGAGATTAAAGCACGTGAGCAACAGAGGTATATTTAAAAAAAGCATCTTTGGACCAGCTAATAACCTAGAAAAAAGCAATGATAAAATTATGAGTGAAAAAAACCCATTTGGTTCGGATAAAGTAATAATCCAACATATATCAAAAGCCGATTTAAAAACTTATTTTGTGGGTTTTGATTTTGGAGAATACCGGTATGACAAATTGGTTGACCTAATATTAGATGTGATTGTTGACTTCGCCTTTGGTTTTCATAAAGGAATTCTATCGGAGAATTATAATAGAAGAATTTTAATCGAAGCTGCCAAGTCAATTTATGGGATTAAAAAGAAAACTGAATCTGGAGAAGTCGAACTATTTCTTGAGGCAAAAAAAATATTTGTAGATCGAGATTCAGATATTGAAGATGAAGATACGGATAATAAATATTTGAAAAGAGGTGAGTTCGGAGAATTAATCCTTCATTTACTACTTAGAGATTTTATAGTAACAGTACCTTTGATTTCGAAAATTTTTTTTAAAGATACTGATGGAGCAACAGTACATGGATTTGATGCAGTACACATAGGTCCTTCTGTTTCAAATCCGTCAAAAAGGTCTTTATACTTGGGGGAGTCTAAATTATATAATTGTGGAAAAACAGGGGTCACAGAGTTAATTGGTGATATCGAGAATCATTTCAAAAAAGATTTTTTAAGGCGGGAATTTGCACTCATTTCTAAAAAACAAGATTCTTTTCTTAGCTTATTTGATAATAAAGACAAAAATAGTTGCGAAGAGTATAAAGAATTTTTAAAGGAAAAAGAAAAATGGTTTAAACAGTTAGATGAACACAATAAATTGCAAGATATTTTAGATTCGGTTACGATTCCTCTTTTATGCACTTATACTTCAGAAATTTTTAGTAAACATACAGATGAAGAAACTGAAGAATTTATCGAAGATTATGAGTGCGAAATTGAAGGGCTAAAAGAACATTTTGATAAGAAAGTTAAAAATATATCGGGTGTAACCGAACAAGGTGAGCCGATTATCACTAACCTAAATATTATCCTAATGCTTTTTCCAGTACCTAGTAAAAAAGAATTAGTTAAAAGATTGCATACCAGGTTGCATAACCAACAGGGGAGTTAATATGGCAATTGAGGATGATATAGAAGAAATTCAAAACTTAGAATTGATATCATCTGAAAAAAGTTTTAGATATGCTCAAAATTGTTCTAAATTTTTAAGAAATCCAGATAAAGAATCTGAAGCAAGAAAGATTATCATAAACATTCTTGACAACTGGGACAAGTTAGACGAATCAACTCACGAGATGTGGACGGATTTAATTGAATCGGCAGGATTCTACCCTTACTTGGAAAAAGAGAAAAATAGAGTTGTCTTCAAAAACACATCTGCAGAGATTAGAAAAGAATTTCATAAATCAATGAATCTTGAGGGGAAATATTTACATGAAGAACAAAAGATCCATAATGATATTTTAAACAGTG
>JAXHVA010000031.1:0-46246 GCA_034189035.1 Thermodesulfobacteriota bacterium | reverse complement strand
ATGCATCCTCAAAAAACCCAGAGTACACATGCCGGATCAAATATGCGCTTTCTACACTATACGTTATAAAATCATTCCATCATCTACACCACAAATCAATGGCAAGGTTGAAAGAAGCCGCAGGAGAGATGAGAAAGAAGATAACTTCTCCGACGGGATATAACTAGATACAATTAGAAAAGACCTCATGGAGGTATCAATATGCAAACTCTAATACTAAAACTCTATAAAAGGCTCAGAAACTATAATAATTCTCTCCCTATGGTTATAGAAAAACTAGCCGCTTAATTTTTTTCCCAGAACCTTTGTGTTTGACATGTGTTTGGTCATTATAAAAAAGTTCAAAAGTACCTTGAATTTTAACTAAATTTAGGATACATATTAAAAAGGATATTAAGGCTGTACAAGTAGTCCCTATTTTCTTTGACATGGAAAATATATAATAATGCAGTTTACCTCGCTAATTAATATCCATCCCTATTTAACGGGGGTTATTCGATCTAAAATGGGAAGAAAACAAAAGAGGATCAGAAATTTTTCCATTATCGCGCATATAGACCATGGTAAATCCACCCTTGCTGATCGGTTTCTCGAGGTTACAGGTGTGCTTGGGCAAAAGGGGGTAATCCCTCAATTTCTTGATAAAATGGACTTAGAGAGGGAGAAGGGGATTACAATAAAGGCCCAGGCAGTGAGACTACCTTATCGTATCAATGATATCGAGGAGTATATTCTGAATCTCATCGATACTCCAGGGCATGTGGATTTTA
Source organism: Thermodesulfobacteriota bacterium (assembly GCA_034189035.1). Taxonomy (GTDB): domain Bacteria; phylum Desulfobacterota; class UBA8473; order UBA8473; family UBA8473; genus JAUXFK01. Next base: position 45,476 of record JAXHVA010000031.1, on the reverse strand, counting down.
GTTATGAAGTTTCTCGTAGTCTTGCTGCCTGTGAAGGTGCAGTACTGGTTGTAGATGCCTCTCAAGGGGTTGAAGCCCAAACTCTGGCTAATGTATACATGGCCTATGACTCCGATCTTGTGGTTTTACCGGTTATAAATAAGATAGATCTCCCCAGTGCAGATCCTGAGCGGGTAAAAAGAGAGATTGAGGATCTTATCGGCATAGAAGCAAGTGATCCGATATTGATAAGTGCGAAAGAAGGTATTGGAATAAGGGAAGTCTTTAAGGCTATTATTGAAAAGATTCCGCCACCAGAGGGAAACGAAAAAGCTCCATTGAAGGCCCTTATCTTTGATTCATGGTTTGATCCATATCAGGGCGCTGTAGTTCTGATTCGTGTGTTTGATGGGACAATAAGAAAAGGTATGAATATAAAGATGATGTCTTCAGGTAAGGTCTTTGAGGTTACAAGAGTTGGTGTGTCTTCACCCGATATGATTGAGGTTTCAGAGCTCTCAACCGGAGATGTGGGCTTTGTGTTAGCGGGGATTAAAGAGGTTAAGGATACAAGGATAGGAGACACGATAACCGAACTGGAAAATCCTACAGATGCCCCTTTCCCTGGCTTTAGAGTAATGAAACCTATGGTTTTTAGTGGTTTATATCCAGCAGCATCTGTACAGTTTGATCTTCTGAGGAATGCACTTGAAAAACTCCAGTTAAATGATTCCTCTTTTATATATGAACCTGAGACATCTATAGCTTTGGGCTTTGGATTCCGTTGTGGTTTTCTAGGGTTATTGCATATGGAGATTATTCAGGAACGCCTTGAGAGAGAGTATGGTGTAAACCTTATTACCAGTGCACCGAATGTAGTCTATAAGGTAACAACAATAGATGGAAGGGTGTTGGATATAGAGAATCCATCAAAGCTTCCCCCGCCTCAAAATACTGCCTTTATCAGTGAGCCATATGTGTCGGCTGTTATATATCTTCCTAGTAATTATATAGGACCTGTATTAAAGCTATGCGAGGGGAAACGAGGTATACAAAAGGAGATCAGGTATCTTAATCAGGAGAGGGCCTTTTTAGACTATGAGCTCCCCTTGAATGAGATCGTATTTGATTTTTATGATCGATTAAAGTCTGCAAGTCGTGGTTATGCCTCTTTTGATTATGAGTACCTCGAATTCCGAAAGTCCGACCTGGTCAAATTGGATCTACTTATCAATGGAGAGGTTATAGATGCGCTTTCCTTGATTATTCACAAGGATAACGCATATTTTCGAGCAAAGAGTCTTGTTTCTAAGATGAAAGATATCATCCCACGCCATATGTTTGAAGTAGTCATTCAAGGGGCTATAGGTAATAAAATCGTCGCACGAGAGAGCATCAGGCCTTTAAGAAAGAATGTTATAGTGAAGTGTTATGGAGGAGATGTTACAAGAAAAAGAAAGCTTCTAGAAAAGCAGAAAGTGGGCAAAAAGAGGATGAAACAGATTGGAAAGGTCCAGATCCCTCAAGAGGCCTTCTTGGCTATACTAAAGTCATGATCATAGAAAGGGGTGTTAATGAAAGAAAAGTCTGTTGTGAGAGAGTGGATAGAAGCAATTTTAATTGCCGTTGTACTGGCTTTTACAATCAGGGCATTTGTAATCCAGGCCTTTAAGATTCCTTCCGGCTCTATGAAGCCAACATTAAAGGTTGGAGATCATATTTTAGTTAACAAATTCATTTATGGGATTGCTATCCCTTTTACCCACAAAAAAATATTACCCTTTAAGAAGCCACAAAAAGGTGATATTATCGTATTTATCTGCCCTGTCGATAGAAAAAAAGACTACATAAAGAGGGTTGTTGGTATAGAAGGAGATAAGCTTGAAATTGTAGACAAAAAGCTTTATATTAACGGTTTATTATTCGATATACCCAATGCAGTAAATAGCGATGAAAGAATCTTTCCAAAAAATACCCAACCACGAGATAATTATGGCCCAATGATCATACCCGAGGATTCTCTTTTTGTTATGGGGGATAACAGGGATGAGAGTTATGACAGTCGCTACTGGGGGCTTGTTCATCTAAAAGAAGTAAAAGGTAAGGCTTTTATTATTTACTGGTCCTGGGATAAATTCAAGCAGAGGCCACGATGGAAAAGAATTGGGGATTTTATATACTAGCTGTTAATCATAGAAAAACTCTTTTACAGGATAAAGGAATCGATAAGTCTTCAGTTAATTAGTGTCCATCCAGAAAAGAACAATTTTGTTCAAGATCAAGGAAAGCGAATATTTTAACCGTAGGGATAAATTGACATATTTCTAGGATTAGGATCTGAGCCTGACACAGAGATTGAGCAAAAGGGCCATTTATGGATGGACACTAATGAATGATCTCTGATAACTTTTATAGGAGTTAGACGTGATATATAATGATAACAAAGAGGTTATGGACAAGGCTGAAATAGAACAAGAACTGATTCGTATTTCCCATGAAATCATTGAGAGGAATAAGGAAATCGATAACCTAGTGCTTGTTGGGATCCGGACAAGGGGTATTTACATAGCTAGGCGAATTGCTACATTTATACGTCAGATTAAAGAGATAGATATTCCTGTAGGAGTACTCGACATTACCCTTTACAGAGACGATCTTCGATCCAACTCTGATCAGCCCATTATCCATAAGACAGATATACCATTTTCAATTATGGAAAAGAGGGTAATCCTAGTCGATGATGTGTTATATACAGGAAGGAGCATTAGGGCAGCGCTGGATGGGTTGATGAGTGTTGGGCGTCCTGAGTTTATTCAATTGGCGGTTTTAATCGATAGAGGGCATAGAGAACTTCCCATTCAGGCAGATTATATCGGGAGGAATATTTCGACATCTAAGGATGAGGTAATACGGGTTATGCTTGAAGAAGAGGAGGCAATCGATAGAGTCCTTCTTCAAAAGAGGGCAAAACTATGAAAGCAAAGAAGAGTTTCACAAATGGTCTATGATCTGATTATCAGAAATGCCACATTAAGAGACGATGCACTTCCGCTTGATATTGGTATAAAAGATGGAGAGATTAAAACGATTGGGGAAGTAAAAGAGAAAGCCTCCGCGAACAAAGAAGTAGACGCTAAAGGCTGTCTTGTAATTCCGGGTTTTGTAAACTCACATACACACCTTGATAAAGCAGACCTTATTTCACAGATGAAACCCTCTCAGTTTGGAGGTTCATTAGAGGAAAATAGAAGACTGATAAGGGAGTTCAAAGAAGACTATACGATTGCAAGTATTAGACGCAGGGCGAGAAAAGTAATAAAAGAGCTTGTAGGGCAAGGCATTACAGCTATAAGAACTCAGGTTGATGTTGATTTAACGGCAAAACTCACACCTTTAAAAGCACTTTTCGCATTGAAGGAGGAATTTGTTGATTTTGTTCATATACAGATATGTGCCTTTCCTCAAGAAGGGGTTTTCGATTCTGGAGCAAGGGATTTGCTAGAACAGGCCTTAAATGAAGGTGCCGATTTATTAGGCGGGCTTCCTTTGGTAGAGGGTACAAGGAGAGATCAAGAGAAGCATATTGATATGCTTTTTGAAATAGCAAAAAGACATAATAAAGATCTCGATATACAGATAGATGAATCGAACAATCTCGAAGATTTTTTGTTACCGTATTTGGTCGAAAAAACAATAGGCGAGAACTACTGTGGAAGGGTTACTGCTACCCATTGCATATCACTTTCCAAAGTCAAAGATGAAATAGCGGATAGGATAATGGAAAGACTGAAACAAGCAGAGATAAATGTTATCATTACCCCGAGTTGTAACCTCATAACCCGCTTCCCTAATTCTAAAAGGTCGCGTCCGTATAACAGTATAACCAGGGCAAAAGAATTGCTCGAAAAGGGTGTTAATGTAGCATTGGGAACGGATAATATTAGGGATATCTTCTATCCACTAGGTAATGGAAGTATGATAAGAGAGATGCATATTTTAGCAACTACTACCCGGATGAGTGGTATAGAAGATGTACAAAATTTATTCGATATGGCATCGTTGAATGGTGCGAGATTAATGGGTTTGAATTATGGAATGAGTTTAGGCAAACAGGCCGATTTGCTAATAACAAATTCCACAACCAAAAGAGGAACAATAAGTGACCAGGAGATTATACCTTATATAATAAAAAATGGACGAGTTATCATACGAAGAGAAGTTTCTACCACGGGAGAGTTGTATGCACGATGATGATATAGATTATATGATAAAAAATTCGTACGATCTTCACTTTCACGTAGGTCCTGATATCCTACCACGCAAGTATAATGTTCAACAATTAATACAAAAAGAGGAAGGAAATATAGCTGGTATCGTATTAAAATCTCATAGTTTTCCAACAATCACTGAAATTGTTGGTTCTAAAGATATGGACTATCATTTGAAGTTGTTTGGCTCTATTACGATGAATTACTTTATGGGGGGGTTTAATCCGAGTGCAATTTATGCTTCATCGATAATGTCTAAGAACTATCCGATTATCGTATGGTTTCCGACTATCCATGCAGAAAATCATCTTAGGCATAACTACAGCAATTATGAAATCCCTCCTGAGTGGGTGAAAGATCCGGAATTTAAGCCCCGTATTAAGACAGAATTGAAGGCTGTGAGGGTTACTGACTGGAATAATACCTTATTTGACAAATGTGTAAGGGTGTTGAAGATGATCAAGAAGATGAACTGTATTATTGCCACAGGGCATCTTTCCTGGGAGGAGACAGAGGTTCTGGTAACGGATGCATTGAAAGAAGGGATAAAAGTAATTGTGACTCATCCCAATCAAAAAGATATAGCAATGCCGTTGAGGGTTCAAAAAGAATTGGCAAGAAAGGGAGCCTATATAGAGCATTGTTATATAATGTATCATGATAGAGACAATGAGGAGGATTATCCCCTCGATGAGATGGTGGATAAGATCAATGAAGTTGGTGCAGACCATTGTATCCTGACTTCTGATGCTGGGCAGATAAAAAATCCAGGATCTAATGAATCTTTGAAGGAGTTTGTGAGGTTGTTGTCAAAAGAGGGGATCACAAGGTCTCAATTTGAGAAGATGTTGATTAAAAATCCGGAAAGCATACTGAAAATAGAAGGAGGGTAAAAGACGAATGGATATAAATGAAATATTAAAAAAAGTGGAATCAACGGAGACACCGGTTGTGAACAGGGTTGCTATCGCCTATTCCGGAGGTTTGGATTCAGCCCTTGGGGTTGAGCTATTGAAAAGGAAGTATAAGGCAAAAGATGTTATCCCTGTAACAGTGGACGTCGGTCAGGGAGAGGATGAGATCGAGGAGAGCAAGGGAAAGGCATCTCAGCTAGGTATTGAACAGGTGTGGGTAGAAGCAAAAGAGGAATTTACAGAGAAGTGGATTGCAAGGGCGATACAGGCAAATTCGAACTACCTTGGGTACCCTGTATCCACTTCTATGACCCGTCAGTTAATCGCAAGAAAAGTAGCGGAAATAGCTCTTGCTAAAAACTGTGATGCGATTATGGAAGGGTCAAGCGGTAAAGGGAATGATCAATACAGGATGCACAATGTATTCAAGACATTTGCCCCGGATATGAAAATACTTGTCCCTGTAAGGGACTTTGATTTAACGAGACTGGAAGAGAAAGAGCTGTGTATCCATTGGGGTGTGCCCGTAACAGAGCAGATTGCAGGTGGAGATGATAAGACGATGTGGTGCAGATCCATAGCCAGTGGGGCAATTGATTTGAACCAGGAATTACCGGATGATATATGGATGTGGTATAAACCGCCGGAGTCGGCACTGGATCAGGCGACTATTGTAGAGTTGAACTTTAAAAAGGGGATACCTATAGCCATAAACGGAAAGGAAATGCCCCTTGGAGAAATTGTGCCCATGCTCAATGAAATCGGCGGAGAAAACGCTATTGGAAAGATCGACATGTTTGAAGACGGGATTATGGACCTCAAGAGTAGGGAAATATACGAGGCCCCTGGCGCCATGATTATCCTGAAGCTCCATAGAGATTTGGAACAGTTCTGTCTGACAAAGGACGAAATCCCTTTTAAGAGAATGGTGGATGAAAAATGGGCATATCTGATCTACCACGGCATGGCATACCATCCACTAAAAATGGATCTCGATGCCTTTATTGAACAATCCCAAAAGGTGGTAAACGGGAAGTATAAGATAAAACTATACAAAGGGAATATCGATATACTAGAGAGGGAGAGCGATACAGGTTTGTTCTATCCGGATATCCGGTCAATCAAGACCGGTGGGTTTGATCAACGGATGTGTTCCGATACTGCCCATGTCCTGGGGATCCCTTTTGAGATATTGGCAAAGAGGAATAAAAAGTTAACGGACAAGTAGTTTTCATCCACAAATGAGCAGTTTTGTTCAAGGTCGCACAAGACGAAGATTTTAACCGCGAGAATATATTGATATAAAGGCACAGTGAGATGTGCCCTTACATCTGAGCCTAACACAGAGCTTGGGCAAAAGGGCCATTTATGGTTGGAGAAATAGGTTATTAACAGTGAGGGAGAAAAAGTGTCAAAACTATGGGAAAAGGGGTATGTCTTAAATGAAGAGGTAGAGAACTTTACAGTTGGGGATGACTTTTTGCTCGACCAGAAGCTTGTGAAGATGGATGTGTTGGGAAGCATCGCTCATGCGATGATGCTTACAAAGATAGGGATACTGAGTGAGGATGAGCTTACAAAACTGAAAGGTATCTTTAAAGAGATATTACGATTGTTAGATGAAGGCAGGTTTATTATATTCATAGAGGATGAGGATGTTCATACGAAAGTAGAGAACCACTTGACCGACCGGTTGGGGGATCTTGGGAAAAAACTCCACACTGCCCGTTCACGAAATGACCAGGTTATTGTTGACTTGAGGCTCTACACAAAGGAGAAACTCCTCGAAATCCTAAAGGATACCTTGAATTTATGCCGTACACTTTGGGAATTCAGTAATAAATACAAAGGTATTATTATGCCTGGCCGTACTCATACACAACCGGCTATGCCATCTTCAGTTGGTCTGTGGGCATCCGCTTTGTTGGAATCAATATTGGACGATATGCTGATTATAAAGACTGCCTATCAAATAAATAACCAATGCCCGCTCGGTTCGGCAGCAAGTTATGGGGTGCCTTTGGATATCGACAGGCAATATACGTCTGATCTTCTGGGTTTTGAGAAGGTACAAAATAATGTCTTGTATGCAAACAACAGCCGTGGAAAGACAGAATCAATCGTTTTGTTCTCTCTTTCACAGATTATGCTCGATCTGAGCAAGGTGGCCTCCGATATTATTCTCTTTAACACCAGGGAGTTCAATTATTTCAATCTTCCTCAGGAGTTCTGCTGTGGAAGCAGTATAATGCCACAAAAGAGAAACCCCGCGGTAATGGAGCTGATACGGGCAAAGACCTCCACGGTTCTTTCCTATCTCTTTCGGGTTACTTCGATTATTGAAGCACTTCCCAGTGGATATAACAGAGACTTCCAAGAAACAAAGGCCCCGTTGTTGAAAGGCATGGATATTGTTGATTCTTCTATTAAGGTCTGTGATCTTGTTTTCTCACAGTTGAAAGTGAATAAGGATGTTTTAGAGCACTCATGTACCCCGGAGATATTTGCGACAGATAGAGCATTGGATCTGGTTCAGAAGGGTATGCCGTTTAGAGACGCATACAAAGAGGTCGCTATGAACCTCGATAAGATAGAGACTTTAAAATGTAAGATGAATATCCTCTCTCGAAAACATATCGGTGCAACGGGAAATCTGGGGCTTGCTCGTGTAAAGGAACAGATCAACTCAGAGATGGACTGGGTTGAAAGAGAGGTCAAAAATTTTAATCAGAAGATATCGGAATTACAAAAATAGAATAAGCAATTACACCTCGCAATATTTTATAGGGTAAGGTAAGATGGCAAAAGATGAGATCCAATGGGATGCAATTACAGAAGAGGCTGCGAAAATCCTCAGTCAATACATCCGGATAGATACGACAAACCCACCTGGAAATGAGATAGCCGGTGCCCTGTTTTTAAAAGAGATACTTAAAAAAGAGGGTTTCGATTCTGTAATACTGGAGTCTGAAAAAGGCAGAGGCAATATCATTGCAAGATACAAAGGGGATGGAAGTTTAGCACCTCTTCTTCTATTGCACCATATCGATGTGGTGCCTGCTGAGGAAGAGAAATGGTTACTCCCTCCGCTTTCAGGGAAGGTGCAAGATGGAGAGATATGGGGCAGGGGTGCCTTTGATTGCAAATCTTTTGGTGTAATGGAATTGATGGTACTTCTGTTGTTGCAAAGAAGTGGTTTCAAATCAAAGAGGGATATCATTCTCCTTGGCACGGCTGATGAAGAGGCAGGAGGCAGATGCGGTGTTGAATGGATGGTAAAGAACCATTTTAACCTCATAAGAACCGATTTTGTTATCAATGAAGGAGGGGTTGCCGGCTTTTGTCTTGAAAACAAGAATCTTTACCTCTGTCAGACTGCAGAGAAAGGGGTTTGCTGGGTAAGATTGGTATTTAAGGGTGTACCCGGACATGCTTCCATGCCTGATGGGAACAATTGTATTTCTGATATGGCCGGTGCGATCAAAAAGATAGGCAATTACAGATCTCGATTACAGAGATCGCCAATAACCAAGAGTTTCATCGAAGGCCTTGCCAGGGAGATGGATTTCATTGAGCAGAGGGATGCAGCCGGGTTGTTCGATGAGGCCTCTTCTTCTAAAATCCTCGATATGATACCAGAAAAGGGATTGAAGACCCTGTTGAATACAATGCTCAGAAATACCTTTGTGCCGACCGTTGCACACGGGGGCAAAAAGACGAATGTTATCCCGAGTGAGTGTTATTGTGAAATAGACTGTAGAATGCTTCCAGGTGAAGATCCGGAAAGTATTATGCAGGAGTTAAAGTCGGCCTTGGGGAAATATGCAGACTTTGAGGTCGAAATCCTTGGCTCATCGTCTCCTACAGAGTCCGGGTTACCCAATGCGCTTTACTCTACTATTGAGGCATGTACAAAGAAGAACGATCCTGTTGCAACCATAATCCCTTTTATTTCATCCGGAGCAACCGATTCGCGATTCTTTAGAGAGAAGGGGGCTGCAGCGTATGGATTCGCACCGCTACAGATCGAAGAGCCGCTTTCTTCTCATCTTGAAAAGATGCACGGTCACAACGAAAGGATATCGATAAAGAATCTCGGCTATGGAATAGTATTACTCTATGATATTGTAAGGGAGTTTTGTAGATAGTATATCTTTTTGATTGAAATTCTTGGGGATGTAGCTCAGGGGGAGAGCACTGCCTTCGCAAGGCAGGGGTCGGGGGTTCGAATCCCCCCATCTCCACCAATCTATTTACCGATCCGTTGATTCCTCCACTCAAATCTGCCCCCACTCCCCCCGATTACTTATTCGTCTCTCATCTGTAAAACTTGAGTTCATAATAAACAGCCATCCAGCGTGAATCTTCATTAGCTGTTGTACTACAACTTTTGATCAGGAATTAAAAGTATACAATGAAGTCAAGCGCAGGTTTATTTCCGTGTTTGTTTCTTGGGGGTTATTGTATTATTAAGCCCAACTTCAATAGTAACCTGAACCATTGGAGTATTGTTTTTTATAAAGCGGATATAGGAAGGGACGATGAGTTTTGGAGTAAGAGTCTGTGTACGGTCAATGTCTTGAAGATTGATCGATTCTGTCCAGATTTCAATTCCTTTATTGCGATTATTGGCTGTCATGGCTTCGATTGACTGAGGAGTGGTAATGATTCGTTTAAGGGTCAATCCAGAGGGAAGGCTTCCGACAGTCCTGACCTTGACAGGTAGGTAAATAGTGATCATCTTATGCGCCGTAATTTCAATCTTTCCTGGTTCGATGTTAAATACTGAGACGTTTGCAGGCCGTCTTACTTGATCGTTTTGAAAGACCAGCTCTTGTTTTCCCTCTCGAATCTTTGACATGTCGAGCGATATCTTTAGACCGCTCGGATTTAAGAGGTCAAATGCTTGCGCTGAACCTGTTAGAGTAACCGTTGCCTCTTTCGGTTTTGGCTCTTCAATGATCCAGTTTGATGCAAGATTTCTGTACTCTATGGGCACAACAAAATCACCTCGGACAATATCAGTCTGAAAACCAAAGGCAAGCCACAGCCCACATGCCAGTATAATCGCTATAGCCTTTTCACGAGAGTTTTTTTTCAACCAGACCTCCCATGTTTTCACTTTTTTCCCTGGGTATCTTTTCTGATAGAATTGTTCAAGTGCCGTTATCAACTGTTCATGGCTTTTCAGTCTTTCAAGTTGGCCATCTTTTGCAATGCTGATTGTTCCTCTTTCTTCAGATACCACAATACATAAGGCATCAGAAAGTTCTGCCAGTCCTAAGGCAGCTGTGTGACGCAACCCCAGATTTCCAATCTTCGCGATATTTATAGACAGGGGTAAATGGCAACCAAATTTGACTACACGATTATTATCGATTAATACAGCACCATCATGCCCAATGGAGTGGGGATCAAAGATACTCTCTAAAAGGGCATCGCTTAGATTTCCATCTAAAAGGGTTCCTCCTTCAAGATGTCTATCGAGATGATCGTTTCCTTTAAAGATAATCAATGCCCCGAATCGTTTGGTTGCTAACTTGGTGATAACCTTATGAAGCATGTCAATCTCTTTGTGAGATGAGGTGGAAGATCTTTTTTTTTGTATAAAACGCCACGTTGCTACCTGTTCAAAGAACCTGCGTATATCCTCCTGAAATATTATCACCATGGCTATAATAAAGATGGCAAAAAACCCCTGTAATACATAGACTGTGAGGTAGAGTTGGAATAAACGGGCAAGGACATACGTCAATCCGATGATACTGATTCCTATAATTACAAGGCGGGATGTTGTTTTTCGAAACCAGATTAATATGACATAAATCAATATGGATATTATCATAATATCAAAGACGTCAGCGAGCCTAAAACCTCGACTAATTGCTACAAAGTAGTCAATCATTTCTTTTTACACCCTGACAGTTAGTATTCATCCATAAATAGGTTTTTATGTGAAAAGGATATTTGAGAAAAGTTTGATTATGCTCTAACCACTAATCAGTATAGTATAGAAGCAAAATAGAAGTCAAGAAAAGAGAATGGATAGTTTGGCCTTTATTGTCCATCTTGACAAAATACTCTCTTTGTTGTACATTCAAATCCGACTTCAACGAAGTGGAAAGTCTGTTGTTGAAGCTTTAAGTACGAAAGGGTAAAGCATGCGACCTCAGTCTACAAGGGATCGGTTGAACAGGTTTCTTAGCCTATTTAAAAGTAATTCAAATGTACTGGTTCTAATCAATCCTGACCCTGATTCCATAGCAAGTGCTTTAGCTGTAAAGCGACTGTTATGGAAACACGTCCATAAAACCTCAATCGCCTATATAGAAGAAATCAAGCGTCTTGATAACCTGACTATGGTTGAATTATTGAAGATTCAAATGAAAAGAATAGACGAAATTGATACAGAAGACTTTTCAGATTACATCATAGTTGACTCGCAACCGGATCACTCCGTCTTTTTCACGCCGTTTGCGTATAATGCAATCATAGACCACCATCCGAAAGTAGAAGAGCATCATGCCTCTTATATCGATATCCGCCCTGAATATGGTGCAAATTCAACGATACTCACAGAATATCTTCGTAGCGCAGGTATAAAGCCTTCTATGAGGTTAGCTACTGCTTTGTTATATGCAATAAAGACAGATACAGGGAATTTTGAACGGTCAGGCATAGAAGCAGATGTGAATCAGTTTCGCTATCTTTTTAAGTATGCAAATATGAATCTTTTAAAAAAGATAGAGAAGTCAGAGTTACGTCCCGATGACTTGGATTTTTTTCAAACTGCTTTAATGAACCGTATTCTCACAAAGAAGAAAATTTATGCCCATGCAGGAGAAGTGCCCAGCGCTGATATATGTGTTCAAATTGCAGACTTTTTTACAAAAGTTCATGGAGTTGGATGGGCTTTCGTGTCAGGGGTTTATGAAGACAGGATCATAGTCATTATTCGAAACGATGGATATCGAAAAGATGCGGGCCACTTGGCAAGTATCGCATTTGGAGATGTTGGATCTGCTGGTGGCCACCGTGGAGCAGCAAGGGCAGAGATCCCTTTAGATTTCCTTGTGCAAAACGGGATAAGTGATCATAATTCTGTGATTGAATCTTTTGTAAAGAAACGTTTAAAGATTTGACTAGTGCCCGTGTTCTTTTTTAAGTCAATAAAATATCTCTTTTTTACAAATAAAAATGGTTTTTTCAGGAAAATTAAGATATCTTGGCAACTCCAAGATAAAGGCCGTTATTATGTAGACCACTTTTTAAGTGGTAATGAAAAAAGAGTTTAATCGATTTTAACTATCTTTATAAGGTTTGTATTGCCCGGTTTTCCTACAGGAAAACCGGCAGTAACAACCAGACAATCCCCCGTTTTTACCCATCCTTGTTTTAAAGCCGTAAGCCTGGCTAGATCAAAGATGTCCTCGGCTTTTTTAAAGGGGTTTACAAGTATCGGAATGACTCCCCATAAGAGTGTCATATGTCGCTTTTTTTCGGGGGTATAGGTTAAACCCAACACTGGGCAAGACGGCCTGAAACGAGCAATGAGTCGGGCCGTACTTCCGGAAGAGGTTCCGGCAACTATCGCTGAAGCATTGAGCTCTTCAGCTATGACACATGCTGCCCTTCCAATGGCAGAGGCGATTGCGCCAAGAGTATTGATCGGAGGTTCGTCTAAATATGCCCCGGCTTTTAGATGACGTTCGGTTTCACGTGCAATCCTGTCAAGCACCTTCACCGACTCCACCGGATAGTATCCTATTGCGGTTTCATCAGAGAGCAACAGGGCATCCGTTCCATCTAGAATGGCATTTGCTGCATCTGCTGCCTCTGCTCGAGTTGGGCTGGGACTATTTATCATAGATCGAAGCATTTGCGTAGCGATTATTACAGGTTTTGCAGCCTGCCTGGCCATTCGGACGATCCTCTTTTGGATCATAGGGACCTCTTCGAGGGGCATCTCAACCCCCAGATCACCACGAGCCACTATAACCCCGTCCACACTTTCCAATATATTCTCCAATCCTTCAATGGCCTGGGGCTTCTCGATTTTAGCTATCAATAATGGGGGATTTTTATCTGCATTGAGTATTTCTCTGACAGGTTTTAGGTCATTTTCATGCCTTACAAAAGAGAGGGCTACAAAATCGACCCCTTCCTCCAATCCAAAAGTCAAATCCTCCCGGTCTTTTTCTGTAAATGCTGGGGTTCTGAGGCTGCTCGAAGGAAGATTCACGCCCTTATTTGATTGAATGATCCCGCCTACAATGACCTCACATACCACATGGTCTACTTCTTTTGCCACGACCTTCAAAAAAATCATTCCGTCCACCATAAGGATAGGGTCTCCAACAGCCACATCCTCAACAAGATACGGGTAATTGACAGGAATATGTCGAGGGTCCTTCCCTGGATTTGTGCTCAGCATTATTCTCTCTCCTACCTGGAGCTTTCGCTCTTGATCCGGCAATTTCCCGATTCGAATCTTCGGGCCACCCAGATCCTGGAGAATTCCTACCTCTTTTTTCAGGTCTCTCGATATCTCTCTGATCAAGCGAAGTGTTTGGCGATGGGTATTATGGTCTCCATGGGAGAAATTCAGACGAGCCACATCCATCCCTGCCAGAATCAGATCCTTGATACGTTCCGAAGTACAGGTGGCAGGTCCTATTGTGCAGACAATCTTGGTCTTCCTAATGAGTGTCGCCATTTAAAAATACCTGTATATCAGTAGTGTCCGGTTAAGCCCTAAAACAAGGGGCTTCGTCGTCTAGCCTTTTGATATTATTGGTAGCAAAATTTTGTCCAAATTGAAATCGACACCCTTTGGAATTCATTGAAAACTATTGTTATTGCTGGGTTTGCAACATTTAGGGCATGTTTTAACCGGACAGTAGTGCCTGTATATATCCTTTTAAACCTAGAGGCCACAGTGAATGAGAAAGCGCCCTGTTGTTATTAAAAGATTGGTAGGTCTATTTGCCTCTTTTCATATAGTACCGTTGTTGATCTTCACAAACAATGTGAAAACCAAGGCGCTCATAGAGTTTATGTGCCGGATTTACTTTCAATACTTTTAGCTCTACTAAAACTCCGGCCTTTTCCGCCTCAGATAGAGCCGCTCGCATGACGTGCGAGCCTATTCCTTTTGACTGATACTCCGGGATTACATGGATATCATCGATAATGATTCGATCATCTCGTCTGCTTATTGTTACTCGGCCGACATCTATTCCGTTAATCTGTATAATCTGTGTTGATCTTAAGGAAAACCTATTGAGGTGATAGTATTCTTCCCTCTTTCTATCGGAATTCCACGTTTGTTCGACATAGTCCTGCATTACTTTCCGAGTAAGTTCATCGACGAATTCTTTGTCATCAATCGTGGACGGCCGTAGGGTAATTTCGGGCATTCTCATTTCTCAACAGAGACGGAATAATGGAAGATAGCGCCCATTCCATTCACCGGCTTTTTCAGTCAAGCTGTTTTCAGGGTCAAAGACCCCCTTTTCCCTATAAAATATTACTGATCCGGTATCCCTGCCATGCAGTCTCTTTATAAAATTAGAGGGTATCTAAAATGTCAGATCACTGTCATCAATTATATTACCAAAACTGTCATAGTCAACCCTTTTTACTTGATTGCCAAATATGTCTGCAATAATCCCCAAAGGACGCACCTGGTTATTACTGCAGCGACGGTTTAAATCTGTTTGAAAGACCTTTTGCAAAGCACAAAAACTTAACCACTCGAATCCTTCCTTGAATCCTAATAATCCATTAACTAATTTGGAGAAAAAAGATAAGCCGGTGATCTACAGGACTGTCAATCAAGAAATTGACCAGGAAAAAGGGCTTATTACTTGACATTAAAAACAGTTAGCATGTAGAGTATATTTGTCAATTAAACAACACCATGTTCATCTTCAAGTCGCTTTTTATAATTGGATGTGATAACCAATTCGTTGCAAGAGTTTTTTTCCATAGAGAGGAATGAATATGTCTGAAAAGAAGTCCAAAGAGGTTATTAGGGGGATCTTTGAAGCCGCCCTTGAGGCAGTAAGTCCAAAAGAGGTGATCAAAAGAAGTATCAAACTAGGAGAATGCCGATCAGGAGCCAAATTGATCCTACAGGACAGAGAGTATTCCTTAGCCGACTATAAGAGGATATATGTGATCGGGGCAGGCAAGGCATCATGTTCTATGGCACATTCAATAGAGGAGATCCTGGGCGATAGGATAACCAAAGGAACGGTTATTACGAAATATGGGTATCGAGAGAAACTCAAGAAGATAACTATCAATGAGGCAGGTCATCCCATCCCAGATGAGGCAGGAATGAAGGCCACACGAGATATCCTGTCCATTGTCAATGGGCTCACCGGTCGTGATCTGGTATTATGTCTGATTTCAGGAGGTGGTTCAGCCTTAATGCCTTTGCCGTGTGAAGATATCACACTATTAGAGAAGCAGAACACAACCAAACTATTGCTCGAATGCGGAGCAACTATTAACGAGATCAATGCAATAAGGAAACACATCTCTCAAATAAAAGGTGGAAGGCTTTCAAGAGCGGTTCATCCTGCAACTCTTATTACATTAATCCTATCAGATGTTGTGGGTGATAGACTGGATGTTATTGCCTCTGGCCCCACTGTAGAGGACGAGAGCAGTTTTCAGGATTGTCTGAAGGTCATAGAGAAGTATGACCTAAAAGACAAGGTACCCACGTCTGTATATTCCCATCTCATAGAGGGTTCCCTTGGAAGGAGGGAAGAGACACCAAAATCGGGTGACCTTGTATTTGAAAAGACAGTGAATATGATCATTGGAAATAACCTTCTCGCTATCAATGAAGCGAAGAAGAAGGCACAGGAACTGGGATATACCCCCTTGATCTTATCTTCTTGTATTGAAGGGGAGACAAAGGAAGTGGCCAAGGTTCATGCAGCAATAGCAAAGGAGATTCTCAACTCAGGCAACCCTGTGAAGGCTCCTGCCTGCCTTATCTCAGGGGGGGAAACAACTGTTACTCTTTTTGGAGATGGCCTTGGAGGGAGGAATCAGGAGTTTGTTTTAGCTGTTGCCATTGACATAGATGGATTACAAGGAATAACTGTCTTAAGTGGGGGCACTGATGGGACTGACGGTCCTACGGATGCGGCGGGAGCCCTGGCTGATTGGGCCAGTGTTAAAAGGGCCAAGGAACTCAATATAGACCCCTATTTATACCTCAAAAACAACGACTCCTACTCTTTTTTTCAAAGACTGGACGATCTTCTTTTAACAGGCCCCACCAATACCAATGTAATGGACCTGCGATTGATAATCATCGAATAACAGCAGACTCACCGAGTCCCTCTTATCTACTCAAATACTCCAACTTTGAAAAGCTCGATAAACTCTCTATCGGACATCATCAGGATCTCCCGACATACATATTCTGTATGCTCTCCCAGACAGGGGGACGGCATACGGATTTCACCATCTGTCTTGGATAGCCTCCACGAAGGAGTTTCATAGGAATGTTCACCGATTTCCACATGGTCGAGCACCTTAAAGTGAGATCGATGTCTCAGTTGAGGATCCTTATGGATATCTTCGCCCATGGCTACTATGCCTGAGGCCACGCTCAAGACCTGCATCTTTGCCATGACCTCTTCAGGCGTATAATCAGCAGTCCACCCCTCTATGAGCCTGTCGAGCTCGTCCTCGTTCCTCTTTCTTCCCAGCAGTGTTGCGAACCTTTGCTTCGTCGTCCATCCGGGGTTTCCTATGGCATTGCAAAAAGCTGCCCACTCGTCATCGTTATAGACAGCGATAGTACACCACTTGTCATTCCCTTTGCACTTATAGGTACCGTGAGGTGCTCCATAGTCACATCTGTTCCCCTTTGGGCCAGCTATCCTATTGTTAACAGTGTAGTCAAGTACAGCGTACGAGAGAAAAGACGTGCCTGCTTCTAGCTGGTCAATATCAATGTGTTGCCCCTTGCCTGTTCGTTCTCGATAATCGAGTGCAGCCATGATGGCGGTTATACCGATCCAGGGCACGATAAAATCCGTATAGGGGCTATTCGACCCTGACGGGGCACGGTCTGGCCAGCCTATAAGGTTTGTGTATCCTGCAAGGGACTGAAGTTCAGTGCCGAAGCCCCCCACCCTGGAATGAGGACCGGTTTGACCTTGCATGCTGAAACTGACCATTATAATATCAGCCTTCACTTCTTTAAGGTCATCATACCCCAGTTTCCAATTCTCCATAGTGCCGGGCAGAAAGTTCTCCACTACAACATCGGCCCACGCCACGAGCCTCTTGGCAACCTCTATACCCCTTTTCCTATTGAGGTCTATGGTCATGTCATACTTGTCGTTATTGTACGCATCGAATGCCCCGCAACGGTTTACGCCGGGGATCCCATCTGCCATGGGTATGTAAGACCTGAATATATCGAGGCGGCGACTTGATTCTATCTTCACCACAGTGGCGCCATGAAAGGCCAGATATCGAGTTGTCTCAGGACCTGCGATCACCCATGAAAAATCGAGGATATGAAGATCTTGGAGGGCATTACCTCGTTTTTGTTCCATTATATGCTTCCTCCTTCCCTTAAAACAACCAATTCCTCCTTAGTTATCCCCAACTCAAGATGGTATATTTCCTCGTTGTGTTCACCTATACGAGAGGGACGTTGCCTTATACTGTAATCGAACTCCGTAGACCTAAATGGACCGCCCGGGTATGTTATGGTGTCCATACACTCTGGATGGTGGACATCTTTCCAGAAATCTCTTGATTCAAGCTGGGTATCTCCTCTCAAATCCTCAATCGTATTGATAGGGAAGAGGATTATCTCCCTTTCTATTGCCCCCTCATATAGCTCTGCCTTGGTATGGGAAAGAAAAAAATCGATGAAGTGAGCCTCCCATGATTCCAGTTGTTCTTGAGTCAGTTCATTGAAGTCCATACTCTCCCAATCCAGATCCTTCAGGTCCTCTGCCTTGCCCTCGGAATTGGCCCATTCAACCATGGCACGGGTTCGCGCTCCCTGATTGCTCACCCATATCCTCCATGAGAGATAGCCATCCCTACAAGGCCATATCATCCTTGGGGAGACGGTACCCCTGGAGACTCGCTCCCCTTCCCTGCTTACGTTCCATCCGCCGATCTCCCAAAAGAAGGAAAGGTGGGTGCTGCAAACGATACTCTCATGGATGGAGAGATCTATATGTTGGCCTACTCCGGTCCTTGTGCAATGATAATGGGCTATCATGGCGGCTGAGGCGGCCTGTGCACCGGCCTGGATATATGATTGTTCCACACTTATCCTGACAGGGGCACGGTCCGGATCTCCGCTGATATACATCATGCCCCCCATGCCCATATATACAATGTCGGCCCCCTTGAAGCCCTTGTACGGGCCCGTCTGACCGAATGGGGTAATAGATACCTCGATGATTTTGGGGTTGATACTCTCGAGTAAAGGGTACCCCAATCCCAACTCTTCCATGAAACCCGAAGGAAAGGACTCAATGACGAAATCAGCACCTTGTATGAGTCTCTTAAATATCTCCTGTCCGTCTCGACTTTCCAGATTTAAGGTAATACTTCGTTTATTGGTATTACATACAAACCAGTAAAGGCTCTTCTCTGGATGAGGGATGTCATGGTAAAAGGGGCCTCTATTGCGAGAAAGGTCGCCTCCAGGTCTTTCCACCTTTATAACGTCGGCTCCGAAGTCCCCGAGGAGCTTCCCGCAATACAACCCTTTTTCATCAGTCAAGTCCAGGACTCGATAGGGACTCAAGGGAAGGGATAATATGTTCTGCTTTTTCATAGCATTTTCTCCGGCACCTATTCGGTTGAATTGGTGTCTGTCTAGAAATGAAAAATCTGGATCAATGTCTAAAAAGGCAAAGATTGTAACCTTTATTCATCTGTCCTGTTTTACCAAATCTCATTCAATTCGTTCAAGCACTTTTTGATAGTCAGCCGGTTTTTCTGTATGATAAGATAGATTAACCATGGTTCCATTCTTGGAATCTTATGATAAGACTTGTGTGATTCTTTATAATCACTTATAATTTGTGAGGTTATCATCTTCCAACAGCGAACCTTGAACCAGAAACCGCTTGGCTCACAATAGGATTACGCATGGACAGAGAACATCTCTATATTATTTTGGTAGGTCTTCCGGCACGAGGGAAGAGCACAATCGCAGGCAAGTTCTGTCAGAGTCTGAGATTGGATGGTATCCGTACAAGGATATTCAATAATGGGGATCTGAGGAGGAAACTGACCAAGGAGAATACAAGCTACCCTGAATTCTTTGATCCTTTAAACAGAGAAGCTGCTGCATTGCGGGAGCGGTACGCTATCTTAAATCTCAACCAGGCGAGCGCCTTTATGAAGAAGAGTAAGGCAAAGAGAAAGGTTGCTATCATAGATGCAACAAATGTAAGTCAAAAGCGCCGTCGTATGCTCTCCAAGAGCCTCCCTGAAGGTAGTGTCCTCTTTATTGAATGCATCAATAATGATCAAGAGATACTAGAAGCGAATATTCGCTATAAAGTAAGTTCTTTCGAATTTAATCATATGCCTGTAGAGGAGGCAATCGATGGTTTCAAGAAGAGGGTAGAGTACTATGAAGGGATATACAATCCATTGCTTGAAGAACGGAACTTCATACAAGTAGATTCTTTTAATTACAGGATATTAAAGGCCGAGGTGAATGACGATATCCCATTTATTGACCGGATTCGTGATCTTATTGTCACGCCGTTCATTAAAAATCTCTACCTGATACGGCATACGGAAACATCTTACAATCTCGAAGACCGCATTGGCGGAGATCCTGAGCTTACCCACAATGGGCATTCACAGGCGATAAAATTGGTGGAGAGTTTTAAGGGCAAGAGGATCCCTCTGATCTTTACATCCGGTCTGAAACGTTCAATTCAGACCTGTATTCCCTTTAAGGAAGCTCAACCGGAGTGTAGCATCATACCACTGAGCGAGTTTAACGAAATAAACGGTGGTGTCTGCGAGAATATGACATACCAAGAGATACGGGAAAAAATGCCGGAGGTGGCTGCTGCAAGGAAACGGAATAAATACTATTACGAGTATCCTGAGGGAGAGGGGTATGTATCCATGGAGCAACGCATCGAACGAGGCATAAAAAAAGTTCTTTATCTAAGCAAGCATTCCGACAATATCATGATCGTTGGTCATCGTGCAGTAAACCGGATGATCCTCTCTTATTTCGTATACAAACGAACAGAAGACGTACCTTACATTTACATGCCCCAAGACAAGTACTATCATATTATGATCAACCAGAATAAAAAGGTCTTTGAATTGAGGAAGTTTCTCTGATGCCAAACCCTCGTATCAATTTATAGATAACTCACAAACCGGACACAGTGAAATGCTATTGATATTTTCTTTTAAAAAGTATTGCTTGTAAAATATTTTACATTTATAATAGTTAGTATTGATGTCTGAGAACAAACAACTGGCTCTTGGGTGAGAGAAGTATCCATTGAGAAAAAGTTAAATTTGTACGAGATACGTTAAAAATCAATGAAAAAGATTAATTAATAAGTATTTAAATCGGTTCTGATATTCTTGTTTGCCATCTTTGTAAATATAGAAACGCATTGAACTTTCTTTGTAAATGTAAGATTCAATGACGTGCCCATGTTCACTCCTCCCCTCGGAATCATCGTTTCATGAGGACTCATAGAGTCACCTTTCCTGTTCTGTTTTTGGCCTTTCATCTTGTTCCGGGCATTACCCAGAGCGTTTCGCTACTATGGCCTGTGCTGACTTCTGTGCAATAATCCTATGTGTTATCCCCATTAACCGCTGCTTTCTAAGACAATAAAAAGAGATAAGTACTTGCTTTTTCCAAAGCTAAATACGTGAGAATTGCCATTGTGTTTTAAGGGAAGAGTGTCCACAACATATGTGGTCCTTGTGAATATGTTTAAAAGAGAACTAAGGCAGGATGATCTTAAGATGTTCATATCACATTTTACCTGGTTTTCCATACCGGGTAAGGTGGAGCTAGGAGGTGATGGCGTATGGAAGGAGACATGAAGGCCTTTAAGGAGTTCTTAATTAAACACCAAAAAAAATGAGGAGGTAAGGTTACATGGAAGAGATAATGGAGGGATTTCTGAAATATTCGTCAGACCCATATACGAGTATTTCTCAGTGGAAGGAGAAGAATAACAAGAAGGTTATTGGAATTTTCCCAATGCATATTCCTCATGAGATAATACATGCTGCGGGGATGCTTCCGGTCAGTGTGTGGAGAGGAGATGAATCGGTTACATTGGCGCATTCTCATATCCCGCCTTATAACTGCGGTATAGCACGTTCCTTTATAGATGATGTTCTAAAAGTAAAGCTCAGTTTTATGGATGGCCTCATATGCTTCAGGCAATGCTTGCCAGCAGCAGCGGTGCCTTTTCCTATTGAGATGAACGCCCCTTTCCCCTATATGGAATTTCTTTACTTTGCCGCGGCTTTTTATGGGGTCAAAGGGGAATATCCTTCGCAAATAGTGCTGGATTTTCTTATGGAGGATCTTGACCGACTAAAAGAGGGCATTGAGAAACATTTCGATTTGAAGATTACAAAGGAAGCCTTAAACAACAGTATTGAAATATATAACAAAAACCGCAAGCTTTTACGTAAGCTATATGATTTACGAAGGGAAAAGGGAGAGATTCTCAAGGCAAGAGAAATGATGGCTATAGTTCACTCCAGTATGTTAATGCCAAAAGAGGAGCATAATGTACTGCTTGAAAGGCTTCTGACGAAACTCGAGTCAGTCAAACCTACTTCCAATGGCCAGCATAAAGTAATACTGACAGGGGGACTATGTCAGACAATAAACTACAGTGTATTGGATTTGATTGAGGAAACGAATATGACCGTAGTCGATGATGACCTTTACATCGGTTCCAGATCATTTTTAAATGATGTAGAGGTGAGTGAGGATCCAATACGGGCATTTGCTGACCAATATTTTAAGAAGACCCCACCATGCCCTACAAAGGCCGATTGGAAGGTAGATTGGACAGGCTATATTATTGATATTGTAAAGAAGAGTGATGCAAAAGGCGTAATCTCAGTTCTCATCAAGTACTGTCCACCTCACCTTTGTTACTACCCAGATATTACCAATAAGCTCAGGGAGGTTGATATCCCTGAAGTTCTTCTTGAGGTAGAACATGAGATTGTTTCATTAGAACAGACAAGAACAAGGCTACAATCTTTTAGGGAGATTATGGAGAGAACATAGGAGGAGGTGTTTAAAATGGTTGAAACACAAAGATCCACAATCAACAGATTGGAGACGACAAGGCTCATTGGCCCTCTTGTAGACAGATATTGGAGGGAATTGAGAGAAGCAAAGACCAAGGGTGAAAAGGTTGGATGGTGTTCCGGGCCTTTATTCATCTTTCCATTTGCAATGAGCATGAAGTGCCATTTCATGGCAGGTTATGCTGCTTACTGTGCCGGTAGAGGGGCTGCAGATGAAGTGTTTGAGATAGCAGAATCCGCTGGCGAACTTCGGGATACCTGTTCATACCACAGGTTACACATGGGCATGGCTGCAGCCGTTAAAGACAATATCCCTGTTAGAGAAGATGTCATATTGCCTTTGCCGGACATAATGATAGATGGAAGAGCATGCCCAGAGATGTCACATTATGCTGAAGCATTACATCGCAGAATGGGTACAAGGGTGGTTGGCATTGATATCCCACCCGCGAATAGTTGGAAGGACGTTCCTCAGTGTGAGAGGTATGTGGAGAGGCAATTTAGGGAGATTCTCATACCTACACTGGAGGAGATTTGCCAGAAACCCTTTGACTATGATAAGATGACCGAGATCTTGACGATTCTAAAGAAGGTAGCAACCATCAGGAATCAATGCTGGGAGTTTTTCAGAAAGAAGCCGTCTCCGTGGTCATTATGGGATTATGGAGTGAGTATCGCCCCTGTCTTCTATATGATGGGTGATCCTGAGACCATCCCTTACTATGAGAAGCTCCTGGCAGAGCTAAAAGATCGGGCGGAAAAAAACATAGCATCTATTGAACCGGAGAGATACAGGGTGTACTGGGATGGATGGCTGCCGTGGGCATTTCTAGGTATCATCATCAGGAATTTTTATAAATACGGAGCATTACCTATTTGCGGGAGATACCCCTGGGAGTTCTTCCCACACCCGGAGACCATAGAACCTGAGCCGGATCCTGTGAAGGGCTACGTCAGACAGCTCTATACCCATGGGATGGTCGTCCAGAATACCCCTCAGCAGGCAAAAGAATTTATTGTCCAAAAAGTGGAGGAATATAAACTGGATGCCTTAATTATGCTTTCATCGAGAACATGCAGGGCATGGAATATAGGTCAGCAGGATATGGTCAACTATGTGGAGAAGAAGGTTGGAGTTCCTGGTATACTTATTGATTCGGATATGGTCGACTCAAGGTTTCTCTCTCAGGCACAGGTTGATACAAGGATAAATGCCCTATTTGAGTTGGTGGATGGCAGAAAAAAGATGCTGCGAGGGTGATATCTGGGAAACAATCCTCCTAGATTCCCAGAATTTTTGAAGACTGAAATGGGGTACACAGTGAATGAGAAAACAATAACAAGGTGGCTCCCTGTGCACCCCTTTTCTTTTTCGGGCTGTTAGCCAAACGGAAATTCCAATGGGCTGTCATCAAAATGTTTTATGGTGCTAATGGCCGAGTTTTTTACCTACAAACACCTTGCTAAGAATAACTTCATTATATTCAGCTTTCAACATGTCTTCATCTAAAGATATCTCCTTCCCTTAGTTTCTCCTTGCCTTTCACATTATATCAATATATACTTTTATTGTTACAGATATACTTTTCGGAGGGGAATTTGCTCTTAGATGGTTTAAGTGCTATTCAAAGGATTGCAGAAAGGAAGATAATAGAGGCGTATAAAAAAGGTGAGTTTGATAACTTGTCTGGTAAGGGGAAGCCTCTCAATCTCGAATCTGATTCCCGTATTCCTGAGGAATTAAGGACTGCATATAAAATACTCAAAAACGCAAATGTTCTTCCACCCGAGGTTGAATTAGCTAAAAAGATCCAAAGCATCGAAGCGCTTCTTTCTTCTATTACAGATGATAGGGAAAGATATGAAAAAATTAAGATATTAAACATGAAGATAATGGAATTTAACCTTATGAGAAAAGGCCCCATTCCCTTAGGAAAAGAGCAATTCTACTATAAAAAATTGATTGAAAAGAATTATTCCACAAAGCTGAAGCATGAAAAATAAATTTGAGAAGACAGGAGAAAGTCTATGGAAATCGTGCTTGGTATTTTTCGAATAGAGGTGTCGATCTCCAACAGTCTCATAGAGCCCCTCAAGGCCTATCTAGTGCAAGGAAATCTATTAATCGATACAGGTTGAGATTATTCTTGAGGCTTTTGATGCATAAAAGAGCAGTTCAAGGAGAAGGGGCCGGAATTTGATGCAATCGATCAGATAGTAATTACGCATACCCATATTGACCACTATGGACTGATAGGTAGACTAAAAAAACTCTCTAGAGCCAAGACCGCTTTTCATGAAAATGAGCTTTCCTTTATTGAGGCAATATCTCTTTATATAGAAGATCACCCGGTTCAGATAGCAGAACAAATGAGGTGCAATGCCATTCCTGGGAACGAATCCTCCATATTGCTGGAATCATTCTCTATTGGCCGCAGCCTTATTTTCCCCATCGATCCACCTGATATAATACTCAAAGGCTGAGAGATAATCAAGACCGGCCTGTTTAATTTCGAGGTAATCTGGACATCGGGCCATTCTTCGTGGCAATCTGCTTCTATGAGCCGAATAAAAAGATCCTGCTTTCTGGAGGCCACATACTGCCGATTATTACTCTAAAATCATTATGCATCCATACTCTTCGGAGAATCCTTTAAAGGGCTATCTTGCTTCACTAAAAGATATTGACAGACTCGATGTTGACCTTCTCCTGCCAGCACATGAGAATATCTTTACAGATTTACACAAAAGGGTTGGGAAATTGTTTTCTCATCATGAACAGAGAGTTTATGATATTCTGAATGCTATTAGAGACAAAGAAAATACAGCTTACCAGGTAGCATCAAAGATACTATGGATACTGGAAACTGAGAGAGGCAAGGTGGTTTGTTTTGCTGAGTTGGCTGTGTTTGACAGGGGAATAGCGACAGGAGATACCCTGGCCCACCTTGAATACCTTTCGAATGGAAGGGAAGGTGAAAAGGATATTTAAAGAAGGTGTTGCATTTTACAGACATTAAGGAGAAGAAACAATGAAGATCATGACAGGGCTTTATCAAATAAAGGTGCCTAATCCAACAAGTGACAGAGTGTACCTTAACTCATATATTATTCAGAAAGAAAATGGCTGGTTGATGGTTGATACTGGATGGAATACACCTGAGGCCCTTAATGCCTTAACAGAAGGACTTCAGGAAATAGGACTCGATTTTTCAGATATTAAAGAGATTGTAATTACTCATGCTCATCCTGACCATTACGGCTTGGCAGGTGAAATCAGGGAACGTTCAAAGGCGAAGGTGATTTTGCATAAAAAAGAGATGCGATATAGCGAGCACAGGATTGAAACTACTGATGATTTATTACATGTAATAGCAAAGTGGCTGATCAAGAACGGGGCCTTTGATGATGAGTTACCCCAGCTTTTGGAAGCATCACCAGGGCTCAAGGCTGTAAGTTCCTTTGTGCTGGCCGATGTATTTCTGAACGGTAATGAGAATATCTCCACAGGGATATTTGATTTCGAAGTAATATGGACACCCGGGCATTCCCCTGGTCATATCTGCCTCTATGAGCCAAATAAAAAAATATTGATCTCGGGAGACCATATATTACCACATATTACACCCAATATCGGTTTGGGCCCTTGGTCTGGAGAAAATCCTTTGGGAGCCTATCTCGCTTCTTTAAATAGTATGGAGCATTTAGATGTTGATATTGTTTTGCCTGCTCATGAATGGGTATTCAATGGTCTTGCAAAGAGAATAGAAGAATTGCTCCATCATCACGAGAAGCGAAAGAAGAACATCATGAGGGCTTTGGGGGCTGAACCAATGACAGCCTTTGATATGGCTTTTCATATTCCATGGATAATAGACGGAAGAGAAACGACTTTTGGCTCTCTTTCTCCTATGGACAAACGGATGGCGATATGGGAAACACTAGCACATCTTGAGCTGCTGCTCACCGAAGGGATAGTAACAACAAATATTAAAGAAGATATTGTCTTTTACAGTGTCTGGTAAATAATCTTGGACGAATCTATTTGGGAAGTCTTTTATACTGGAGCTAAGGAGGTAGGAGTATCTCTGACTCCCAGGGAGATTGAACTGTTCAGAGCTTACTTAACGGAGTTAAAGAGATGGAACTCGAAAATAAACATCACCGCCCTATTCGATGATATCGATATTTTAATCAAACACTTTGTTGATTCCCTTACCCCCTTGAAGTATATACCTGATGATTCTTCTCTATTGGACATTGGTTCAGGTGGAGGATTCCCTGGTATACCTTTGAAGATTGCAAGCCCATCATTATATGTAACTCTACTCGATTCGAGACTGAAAAGGGCAAATTTTCAAAAACACACTATAAGAACTCTTCAATTGAATAGGATAAAATCAGTAATTGGAAGGGCTGAAGATAAGGATATGCTCGAAAGTATGGGATTATCATTCGATGTGGTCATTTCCAGAGGAGTTTCAAATCTTGAAAAGTTTTGTACAACAGGCATACCATATGTAAAAAAAGATGGGCTTCTAATAGCCATGCGTGGGAGAATGGCAAAAATGGAACTGGCACGTAATAAAGAAACGTTGTCTCGATTAAAATTAAGAGTCATTAATACGGTTGAGCTTCATCTACCTTACTTGAATGAAAAGAGAGGCCTTCTTATACTTTCAAAACAGGCGAAGTTTCAACCATCATTGTGATTAAAACCATATGTGAAGAAGGTGAATAAATGGGCCGTTTCGAAATAATGATAAAAAAAAGGTGTATAAAAAAAGGGTTAACTCTAATCGGTTAACCCCTTTAGTATTCTTGGTAGCGGGGGCTAGATTTGAACTAGCGACCTTCGGGTTATGAGCCCGACGAGCTACCAGACTGCTCCACCCCGCGATATAATTTTATAGTATAATACTATAATTGGTTTATTGTCAATACTTTTTTCATTGGAATTGATAAAAACTTTCCTGACAAAACATCCTACTCTAGATAAATAGCTACTTATGCTTCGTTATTTGATTAAATAACAAAAAAATTTATAGAGTTTTGTTTTGCTTTCTTATTATCTTGTACAACAAGGTGTGAACCTTGGATATTCTCTCGTTACTTTTTATTGAGATAGATGGGGCATACACTCCCTTTTATTAAGAAGGAAAACATGATGGAAATAATAAAAAGAATAAAAGAAGATGTTCGACGTGTAAGTGTGGAAATGTTAAAGAGAGGGCTTGTGCTTGGAACTATGGGTAACTGTAGTGCCAGGGTTTCTGAACATAACATGATAGCGATCACACCAAGGAGTATGGATTACAATTTATTGAGAGATGATGATATTGTTTTAGTAGACTATACAGGTAAGGTAATTGCGAAAGGCCTGAAACCATCCATAGAACTTCCCATGCATTTAGAGGTATACAGGGTTCGCAAAGACATCTCAGCTATAGTCCATACTCATTCGGTATTTGCCTGTGCTATAGCATCCACGGGAAATAGGATTCCTCCTGTTATAGACGAATTAATGGTTTATGTAGGTGGCGAAGTTGAATTGGCTGAATATGCCATTCCAGGTACTAAACAATTAGCAGTAAATACTGTAAAGGCATTGGGAGTAAAGAATGCTGTGCTTCTTGCTAATCATGGAATGGTAGGTGTCGGAAAAGACCTAAAAAGCGCCTTGCTCTCCTGTGAGATCGTAGAAAAGGCTTCTATGATTACCATATATGCATCATTTTTTGGAAAAATCAATACAGTTCCTTCATATGCACTACGAGTTGAGAGGGAGTGGTTTGAGAAGTTAAAAGGCGGATAAGGGAGTTTATATTTAACAGAGGTTTCCTTAAAACCTTATAATACTTAGGTTCTTTGAAATCCTTATTTGACTGTAATTATATTTTTGATAGCCTCGAAGGTTTTAGGACCGATTCCTTCGACTTTCGTTATATCGTGAGGTTTTTCAAAAGCCCCATGTTCTTTCTTGTAGTCAATTATCCTTTGAGCTAATTCAGGGCCTATACCCTTTATCTTTTGAAGCTCATCGAGTGATGCTGTATTGATATTGACTTTGTCAGTTTTGCATCCTTCATTTTCTGCATTGGTATACACAGGTGATATGACAGCCACAAAAGACAATATCAAAATTAAAACAAGTAACTTTCTCATAAGAAATTGCATTTATATACCCCCTTTTAAAACTTGAGAATTCTTGTCCCCTATCCGCATTTAACACCAAATTTTTCGCAGTATATCTTCTAATAAAAGGAGAGTCAAACCTTTTTATAAATGTTTTTTTATTATCTAAATCTTCAATGTAATACAAAAATAATAGCTTTACAGTTTGATTTATATTTGAAATATGCGATACTCTTATTTAGACAAGGCACTTCTACTCTGGGCATTACAAAGAAATTGAGTAAAAAGCTCAACTGTAGATACACATTATCTATAATTCCAACTCGGGTTGAGATAGCGTTTTTCTAAATACTCTTTTTTGAGTCGATGTTCCTCAGGACTTAGTTCCCCCTCTTTTAACTCTAAATCCAAACCCTGTTTAAACCCCTCAGTAAGCATTTCATTAAATTCAAAAAATCCAATGCTTCGACTGAGTTGTTCATTCACGGAGGTTATCTTTGTGCGCAGGTAATCTATAATCTCTGTTCTATTTCCTTCTTTAAAAGACAATATTTCAGTGAGTTTCATGGGGTCAAATTTAAGCAAAATAGAACCATGCTGCAAAAATGCGGCATCTGATCGCCTTTGGGCGCTTCCACAAATCTTTCTGCTGTTAACAGTTATTTCATACCATGAAGGGCTTAAAAAGCAGATGGGATCGACCCTTCTTTCAAATGGACTTTTTATTTCCTCCTTTGGTATAACCATCTGAGCTTCGATACCCAGTCTCTTAAATACCCAGATTAAACAAGAGCTTATCTTTTGGTAAGAACCTAAAATATTTGGGGGAAAGAGTGGATTATCTATGGGGGAAATCAAGGAGTAGGTCGATTCTTCGTCATGGAGGACAGCCCTTCCTCCTGTAGGACGACGGACAATATCGACTTCAAGCCTTTCACAAGCCTCCCGATTAATAGTATCTTTTATCTTTTGAGAATATCCGAGAGAAATTGCGTGGGGCCTCCAACCGTATACCCTGATTGTAGGTGGGGACTTGCCTATGCTGCAGGCCTTTAGTATGGCCTCATCTATCGCCATATTTTCAAAGGCATTCAAAAATCCAGTAATTAATAGACGCCAAATACGAAACTGCTCACTTATCATTATCCTTCTTTATTCAAATAAAAGGGCCGTCTTGAAAGATCGGATCTTTTCAGGGCGGACCGAATAAACGTTTAAAAAGCGTACCAGCATGATAAGAGCTTCTGATAAATGGACCTGAGGCAATTCCAGTAAACCCGATATCTTTCCCAATAGACTCAAACTCTTTGAACTCGTCAGGGTGAAGAAATCTGTGTACAGGAAAATGCTGATCAGATGGGCTTATATACTGTCCTATGGTTAGGATGTCACATCCGATATACTTTAAGTCCTTCATGCAATCGATGACTTCTTCTTTTTTCTCACCAAAACCCAGCATCAAACCAGATTTTGTAAAAATGCCATTTTTAATGCCTTTTGCATATTGTAAAATCTTTAATGACCTGTAGTAGTCAGCATCAGGGCGGATTAAGGGATAGAGACGGGGGACTGTTTCCAAATTGTGGTTAAATACAGTAGGTTGTGATTTGACTACCTTGTAAATTGCATCATAATTACCTTTAAAATCAGGGGCTAATATCTCGATCATAGCCTCAGGTAAGGTTGCTCTTATTGCCCTTAGAGTATTAGAAAAGTGTCTTGAACCTCCATCTGGCAGGTCATCTCTGGTAACAGAGGTAATAACCACGTAGGTTAAACCCATAAGCTTCGCTGCCTTAGCAACTCTATCTGGTTCGTCTAGGTCAAGATGCTCTGGAATACGGTTCTTTACAGCACAAAACCGGCAGTTCCTAGTACAGATATTTCCCATGATCATAAATGTAGCTGTACCTTTCGAGAAACATTCCCCTTTATTTGGGCACTTGGCATTTTCGCATACAGTATTTAGCTCTAAACTTGATAAGATTTTCCTGACATTAAATAAAGCGTTTCCCCTGGGGATATCTTTCTTAAGCCAGTTGGGAAACCTTTTCGCTTGCATGAATAATTTCCTATGTAAACAATAATTGAGTATCAAAAAATATAATGGGGATCGAATTATGATGAGTGTTTTGATTCTAGAAATATCTCATTTAAAGTGGGCCATGTCAAGAGGGAGATATATAGATTTGTCGATTATTGTGTGGATAATAGGCAGGAAGTATTTATAGGGTTGCAATTAATATATATTATTACGTCTAAATTTAATAAAAGGGAAAAAAGACCCAGAGCGAGGAGGTTCTTTGCTCTGGGTCTTGTTAATATGTTGCCAAAATATTAGATTTTTCTTAGTTTCCTTCTAGCGCCAAAGCCCATGCCGATTAAACCTGAGCCAAGCAGGAACAATGTTGCAGGTTCTGGAACGGGAGCTGTATCGTGTTTGACCTTGTTTCCTGAATGGTCTTCATCCCAAGTTCCATCCCAACCAAAATCGTTGTCAACAGTAGTAAAGTCTCCTCCTACATAGGCACTTACAGCATAGAGATCATACAATTCAGATACTGGATCGACATCAAATGTATAATCAAAGGATGCATACTTAGTACCGAACAAATCTAAAAACCCAAAAGCTGTAACTTCACCTGCTACCAGTATGCCCGTATACTCGTAAGAACCGTTACCATCTATATCGATATCTCCCTCTATAACTAAATCAGCACCTGACACACCACCTGTTAAGTTACCCGAGTCATCAACATAAAAGGAAGCCGAGTAACTCCCGTTATCAATATTGACAATAGTTACACCGTCAAAAGTGATTGTGAGAGCAGTTGCTGAAAAGGTTAAAAGGTCAGTATCTGCTTCATAGTTGTATGTACCTGTTGTATTGGAAAAAATATCAGGCAGACCAAGGTCCAAACCGAGCAGAGTAGAATTTGCACTACCAGATAACGATAGTAGAAAAACTGTAAAAATGAATAATACTGCGAGCTTTTTCATGCGTTCACCTCCTTTCTATTTTTTTTTAAATCTTGCTCAAACTTTTTCTCCCCAGCCCAGCAAGACAAACTAACCCCGTGCCAAGTATCAACATACTTACAGGCTCGGGGATTGGAGTTCCTTTATAACCAGATAGTATGAATATAGAGAATACACTAGTTGATAGTACAAAAAGAGATATACAAAGATAATATAAAGTCGTTCTTTTCAATCGAAACCTCCTTTTAATTTGTTGATGAATTATATAGAAAATACTAGCAAATTTCAAGCCAATTTATTTAAAAGGACGAAAAAAATTCTAACTGAAAGATATAATTAGAAAAAACATTTTATGGTTCCATTTAACCCTATATTTATTCAGTAGTATGCGGTAATCTATTTCCTAAAATATGTAACTGATTACATATTTGGGAAAAAATATTTCCATCTTTGCCATTTTATCCTTGTATAATATACTTGTTTATTATATACGTTATCCATATTTTTATATGAATAAATTTTCGATTGGGCATTTATCTACTATAAACGAATAAAGGACGTAAGAGTATTAATACACTTTTATACCTTTATGCGCTGATAGAAGGAGACTTAAAGATGTCCTCTGAAGATGAAATGAAAAATAAGTCAAAAGATATTCTAGGTCAGGAGAAGCTTGATGACAAGGTCGTGAGCAAAATCGACGGTAGCTATCAGAACAGTACAAGGGATATTACCATAGTTAACCGTATTATCGATTCTATAAGAGATCTCCCCGATTTATCAAGTGTATGTTTGGCTATAGTGGATATTGTGATCGATGAGATAGATGCAGAGAACTGTTCTTTAATGTTGCTCAACGGTGAAACAAATGAGTTGATAGTTAAAGTAGCAAAGGGGAAAAAAGATAAGTCTGGGAGATACTATGATGATAAAAACTATTGTGGGAGAAAGTTTTCTTTGGGTGTAGGAACTGCTGGGATGGTTGCAAAAGAGGGAATTCCTTTCCTGATCGAGGATACCAAAGAGGATAATCATTTTATTGATTACAATGATTCTGAGGTAACAGTCAGATCTTTGCTATGTGTGCCTATCATGGACAAAGGCAGGGTTATAGGGGTATTTAACCTTAGCCATTCTAGGGTGAATGCCTTTTCTGAGAAGGATCAAATGATTCTGGTTATAATATCTCATCTTTCTGCCATGGCTTTTGTTAGCGCATTTTACTTCGAGGCAATGAAACATCTGAACGAAACACTCGAGGAAAGAGTCAAAGAGAAGACCGAAGAGGTCAGAGCCTATGAAGAGAGATACATTCGACTGATTAGTAATGCTAATGACGGCATCTTCATTATTGAAGATGGAGTGTTCACATTTGCCAATAAGAGGTTCCTGGATATGGTAAAATATTCAGATGAAGAGCTGTATTTTAAAAAAATCGAAATGATTTTTTTAAATGATCAATGTAACCCTTTTTTTCAAATGATAAATGAGGGCACGACTGAAGGAGAAATATCATCTCATTATGAATTAAAGGCTATAAAAAGGGATGGTGAGAAATTGGAGGTTGAAGTAGGCATAACCATCATCGATGATGATAGTGGGAAAAAGGCCATTCAAGGTATCGTGAGAGATATCTCTTTTAGAAAAGAATTGGAAAGTCTAAAGAGTAATTTTCTGGCTATGGCAGCACATGAACTTAGAAACCCCCTGTCCTTGATAAGCGGCTACAATAAGATGTTGCTGAATGAGGAGGTTGGACCTCTTAATACCTTTCAAAAGAAGATTATACAGGAGTGTTACAAAAGTGGTAAGCGCATACATAAATTTAGCAGCGAATTCCTTGAGTTATCAAAGATTGAGGCAGGAAAAATGGAATTTGATTTCCAGGAAGCAAATATAAACGGGTGTATAGAAAAAGCCTTAAATCAGATTAAATACCTGGCAGAAGAAAAAAGGATAGATATAAAGAAAATAGTATCCCATAATTTCCCGTTGTTACCTTTAGATAAGGATAAGATTGAACGGGTATTAGTAAATTTGCTCGAAAATGCGATAAAATTTAACCACGAAGGCGGGAAAGTAGAGGTTAAAACGGAACTCGCATCACCGGAGGTTGTTGAGGTTTCCGTAACTGATAATGGTTTGGGGATTCGAAATGAGGAAAAAGAGGTCGTCTTCGATGAGTTCGTAATAGGAACAAAGAGAAAAGAAGGAGTAGGAACAGGTTTAGGGCTGTCTATATGTAAGAAGATAATAGAAGCGCACAAAGGGCGAATATGGGTTGAGTCAGAAGAAAATAAAGGAGCTAAGTTTATCTTTGCCCTTCCCCTATCGAGTAGTTTGGCGCATGAAAAATAAATAAAAAATAAATGAAATATAAGAATAGGGAAAGGGCAGAGATTTATGTCCGGGGAAAAGATTCTTGTAGTAGATGATGATGAAGAAGTTGTCTATTTTTGTGTACAGACTCTAGAGAGCGAAGGTTACACAGTTAAAGGCGTTAATAACGGCCAGCTTGCTATGGAACTGGCCAAGGATGATAACTTTGACCTCTTGCTCACTGATATAATGATGCCCGGACTTAATGGTATAGAAGTCTTCAAAGCCATAAAAAAGATTGATCCGGGATTAGTTGGGGTTGTCATTACAGGTCATGGTACATTATACACAGCTGTGGATGCGCTTAATGTCGGATTTCATGGATTTATAACCAAACCCTTTAAATCTAGGGAATTATCCAGGGTTGTATCGCAAGCACTTGAAAGAAACAGATTAGAAAAGGAATTAATTGCATACCGTAAAATCGATACTTTGGTAGATAATTTCCTGGCTATTGTTTCCCATGAATTGCGGACGCCGTTATCGTTAATCTTGATTTCAATAGATCAAATTTTTAATGCAAGATGGGAAAAAGCGGGCAAAAAGGAAAGGGAAGTACTCAATGTATTGAAGAATGAGGGTAATAGATTCGAAAGGCTCATATC
Source organism: Thermodesulfobacteriota bacterium (assembly GCA_034189035.1). Lineage (GTDB taxonomy): Bacteria > Desulfobacterota > UBA8473 > UBA8473 > UBA8473 > JAUXFK01. Next base: position 10,871 of record JAXHVA010000031.1, on the reverse strand, counting down.
GAACATCCTTTTATATTCTGAGTTAAAATTCCAGAAGATCGAGCATCCCCGAAAACCTATCGATATAAAAAATATAATCTCAAAAATTGTTGATTCTGTAAAAGAAGATGCGCGCAAGAAAAATATAACTATCGATAATCAAACCCCATCTTCGCTTCCCAGTATTATAGGGGTAGGCAAATATATGCGGCAGATGATAGCAAATTTCCTCGATAATGCTATTAAGTTTAACAGAGAAGGGGGAAAGGTAATTATCAGGGGAAAAAAGGAAAGGAATTATATTAGAATTGAGGTGACTGATACGGGTATTGGAATTGCTGAAAGAGAATATGACATCATATTTGATCCTTTTTTACAATTAGAGGATCCCATGACCCGTAAAGTAGGAGGGACTGGTCTAGGCTTAGCTATTAATAAGGAAATCATCGAGGCTCATGGAGGTGAAATTTGGGTTGAAAGTGTAATAGGGAAGGGGAGTAAGTTTATTTTTGCGATTCCAATAAATGATATGTAATCTAAGAACGTAATTCCTGGATGGACGCAATATCGTTTTTAATAATCGTCGGCTGCACTTTTCCCGTTGATTACTGTTACGAGCGGCGCAGAAAAACAAGGTATAATTGATGAATAACGGTACATCCATTTTAGTTGTTGATGATGAGAAAAGTATGTGTACTTATTTAGATACTGTTCTCTCATTGAAGGGGTATGATGTAACTTCTGTTATGAGTGGGAAAGATGCCCTTGACCACATAAAAGATGGATTACCATGTTCTGTAGTGATTTTAGATATAATGATGCCTGAGATGGATGGTCTTGAGACCCTGAGGAAGATTAGGGAGGATTTAAAGAGTGAAGTGCCTGTTATTATACTTTCAGCTCTTGGAAAGGCAAGTACAGTTGTAAAGGCGATGAAGCTGGGGGCATCTGACTATATCACCAAACCCTTTGAAGACGAAGAATTGGGATTGGCTATAAACAATGTGTTGGAAAAGAAAAGACTAGTAGAAGAGGTCAAGGAATTAAAAGAACAGTTAATACAGGAAAGAACGAGAGGGGAATATTTTATCGGCATAAGTGAAAACTTGAACGATATTAGGAAGATAATAGAACAGATTGCAGACACGGATGTAACTGTCCTGATCCAAGGAGAAAGTGGAGTAGGAAAAGAGGTAGTTGCCCGAGCAATATATGCCAATTCTTCAAGAAAAGATAAGCCGTTCGTCAAAGTAAATTGTGCTGCGATTCCTGGAGATCTTTTAGAGAGTGAGCTTTTTGGTTATGAGAGAGGTGCATTTACAGGGGCGATTGCATCGAAACCCGGAAGATTTGGCCTTGCACATGATGGAATGATCTTATTGGATGAAATAGGCGAGATGAGTCCAGCATTACAGGCAAAGATACTTCAGGTCCTGCAAGATGGAGTATTTACCAGGTTGGGTGGAAGAAATGAAACCCATGTGGATGTCAGGATATTAGCCTCTACTAATAAAGATTTGCAAAAGGCCGTTTTGGATAAGACCTTCAGGGAGGACCTGTTTTATCGTTTAAACGTAGTAAATATATGTATTAAGCCTTTGAGAGAACGCAAAGAAGATATACCTCTTTTCTGTGAGAACTTTTTGGAAAGATACAATAAAAGATATAACAGAAAAGTGAATACCATTTCTAAGAAATTAATGAAGACTCTCACCGATTATAGATGGCCTGGTAACGTGAGGGAACTTGAGAACAGTATCAAAAAGCTAGTTATCCTTGAGGATGAAAACCTTATCCTAGAAGAACTTAAACCTTCACTAAACAATAATATACCTAAGAAGACTGAAGATAATTCTTCTCAAAATATTCATACCCCTAATATACCGTTAAAGCATCTAAGCAAAAGGGCAGTCTTAGAAGTAGAAAAAGAGATGATTCAGAAGGCCTTAGAACAAACAAATTGGAACAGAAAGAAAGCTGCAGAACAACTGGGAATCAGTTATAAGGCACTTCTTTACAAGATAAAAAAGATGAAGCAAGAATTTGACTGAACAGGTGTTACCTAAATTGTGTAAAAAATTACATAATTAAGGAAAGTTTTTACCCAATTTGTCTCAGGCCTTTCATATTTTTCCCTATCTTACCTTGGACAATCAAAATATTTTGGGACATAGTATTGTTTATAAATTATTGTTCTAGCTCTTCCGACCCTTAATAAACCAGACTCTAAATTACAGTTTTGTTCACTAAGAAATTTTATTTGGTATAATAATTGCTATATTTTTAACCTTATAAGAGGTCATTTGTAATAGTGGGCAAAAATATATGGAGGAAAAGATGGCTTTGGATGGTTCTGTTATCAAGAGCATTTCGGATTGGAAAGAAGAGTATCCGCCGCTTTATATAACAGGTCATATTGATAACAGGTTATTGTTTGGGAATAGCGAAAAGATGGGAGCTATCGGCAAGACAATCGAACAAATTCAAGGCGTAGATGTCCCTGTTTTAATAGTTGGTGAAAGTGGGACAGGAAAAGAGCTGGTGGCAAATGATGTACATTTGCGTTCATCGAGGAGAAATGGACCTGTAGTCAAAGTGAATTGTGTGGCTATCCCTGGGGAGCTTTTGGAAAGTGAGCTTTTTGGTTATGAGAGAGGAGCATTTACTGGAGCCTATAGCAATAAACCGGGTAGACTTGAGTTCGCTCATAACGGCACGTTGTTTTTAGATGAAATAGGGGATATGCCTTTATCACTACAGTCAAAGTTGTTGAGGGTACTCCAGGAAGGAAGTTTTTTTCGTTTGGGAGGTAATGAAGAGATAAAAGTGGATATAAGGATAATCGCATCTACTAATAAGGATTTAGAAGCAGCAATAATAGAACGGACATTTCGGGAGGATCTTTATTATCGACTCAATGTAATAAAGCTTCACATACCTCCCTTAAGGGAGCGAAAAGAAGAGGTTCCTATATTAATCAGTTATTTCCTGGGGAAATACAGACGCGCATATAATAAGAAAATAAAAAACCTACCGGATAAAACGTTCAATTTATTAATGGATTATAGCTGGCCAGGAAATGTTAGAGAATTAGAGAACATAATTAAAAAATACGTTGTTCTCGAAGGTGAAGAGATTATACTTAGAGAACTGAATGTTAAAGAAACAAAGAATAGAAAAGAGAAAAACGATGATGTAAACCTCCATGATGTTTATAAAGGTCTTTCGCTACGAGAGATAGGCAAGAAGGCCGCTTCACAAGCAGAGAAGGTAGCCATAAAGAAAATCCTGGAGCAAACTCATTGGAACCGAAGACAGGCAGCAGAAATCCTGCAAATAAGTTATAAAACATTATTATCTAAAATTAAGGAAACCGGCTTAGATAGGGTATAAGGGATTTTAAGTAGTTGAAAAGGAGAAGATGAGTAATGATAAATACTATAAGAGACTTTGAAACTGAAGTTTTAAAGAGAGAGTTCTTTGATTATCTTGCGAATCTTGAAATAATTAGATCAATGAGGTATCAGGATTTTGCATCTTTTTTATTATTGGAATCAGATCAGGGGTTTAATAAGGGGCAAGATATGAAAGCCTTCGTAGACATTCTCAAGGAAGAATTCAGGGCAACGGATGTAATAGGACGATTGAACCAAATCCGATTTGGGGTTATTTTACCCCATTCTGACTTGAAGGGTGCATATATAGCTGGGGAGAGGATAAGGCAGAGGATAGAGAATTTCTTTTTTAAAGAAAGGCGAAGAAGAACGATTAGCATTGGAGTAGCTTGTTTCCCTATTAATATCTCTTCTATTGACTTAAACAGTATTATCAAAATGGCCGAAGATATGTTAAAGGCTGCAAAAGATGATGGAGGTAACAAACTCTATTTTAAGGAGTAATCGTGAAGAATTTCATTTCGTTATATCATTTAACAGCCGCTTCTTGCAGTTCTTTACAAAAAGTGAATCTGCTATTTTTAAAGTTAAAGAGTGTAATCAGAATGGCCGAAGATATCTAAAAGGTTGTCAAAGACGGTGGAGGTAAGCAAACTCTATTTTAAGGAGTAATCGTGAAGAATCGAGTTTTTTTAAAGATAGGCTTTGTCTGTCTTTTATTTTCTATTTGTATTGTTTCTATAACAAAGGCAGGAAATACAAAAATATCTGGGATTAATAGACCATATATACTAGGATCAGAAGACGTCATCGAGGTACTGGTGTGGAAAGAAGATGCATTTTCGAGGGTGGTGATTGTAAGACCTGACGGCAAAATTTCCCTTCCTGTAATAGGTGATGTCCAGGCAGCAGGGCTTACGACAGATGAACTAACAGAAAAGATAACAGAAAAACTGAAGGGGTTCATTGATAATCCTACAGTCTCTGTCATTGTTACGCAGATAAACAGTATGAAGGTATATATTCAGGGTGAAGTTGAACGACCAGGAGTCTATCAATTGAAAAGCAATACGACTGTTCTTCAGGCCATATCACTTGCAGGAGGCTTCTCTGAATGGGCGAAGAAGGACAAGATAGTCATCGTACGAGACTTAAACGGAAAGGGTACGAGAATTCCTGTAAATTACAAGAATATTATTTGGGGGAAAGATATTAGCCAGAGCCTCATATTAGAGCGCGGAGATACAATTATAGTCCCTTAAATTTGCTTATATACACAAAATGGATCAGATCTTGAATTATAGAAGAAGCAGTATCATTACCTCCATTGTAATTATTTTAGGAATACTGTTTTTTTTAATTCAAAAGGGAGTCGCAAGTGAGTTTGAATTTACAAATTCGATATCTTTATCTGAAAGCTATGATGATAATATCTACTTGGAAACAGCTAATGAGAAGGAGGACTTCTTAACCTCCATAAGCCCCGGATTTATTCTCTCGTATATTACTCAAAAGACGAATCTAAAGGCTGCTTACAACCCTGAATTGCAATTTTATGCAAATAATCCTGATAGGGATGAAATTAATCATAATGCAAATATTGGTTTCAATGGTAGACTGACAAGAAAAATAACAGTGATGGTAGTGGATAATTTGGTATTTATGCCTGCTCAGGATGTTATAGGACGAGAGGTTGGAGCAAGGAGTTATGCAAGCGACCAATTGAATAATAATTTGAACGCAACTCTTTCCTACCAGATGTTTCGTTATACAAATCTCCGATTCGGAACATCATACAGGTTTGTAGATTATGAGATGCATTATCTGGAGGACAACTATGAGTATAATTGTGGTATGGGTTTCGATCATGAATTAACAGGTAGCGACATCTTGTCATTCAACTATAACTTTCGAAAATTACTCTTCGATTGGGAAAATGATACAGATATTCACTCGATAAACATTGGGGAAAGACATGAGTTTGCAAAAGGATTGATATTGAGTATATCGGGTGGGATAGAATTGATAGATGAAGAAGACGGAGAATCAAAAAGAGACTGGAGCGCTGGGTTGAGTATTACAAAGAATTTCAGAAGAACAAATATTGGAGTAGTCTATAATCGCAATGTTTCTGCCAGTGAAGGGATTGGGGGTACCTCTATTAACCAAACGATTGCCTTGAATGGAAAAAGGCAATTTACCAAAAAACTCAATAGTGACTTCACACTTTTTTTTTCTACCGAGGATTCTGTCATCGGGTATAATATTGATAACGAGGATTATGGTTTAATCCTTACGGCAACTTATGGATTCACCGACAACCTTAAAGGGGCAATTGGTTGTTCTTATATTGATCAGAGCTCTTATGGACAAGAAGGTGCAGATACCGAGAGTTACCGAGGGAAAATTGGCGTATTATATCTGATTCATCCTCTTTTTAACGCTTTTTTTTCTTATAACTATTATCAGCAAAATATCCTGGGTCAAGGTGAAGAAGTTGAATCGGATATAGTTAGCAACCTTTTAACTGTGGGTATTCAATTCATCTGGCTTTAATTGTATACATTTAATAAGTAGGTCTTTTCCATGAAACCATTCGATCAGATGAGTCTTTGGGATCATTTAGAAATTGCTATACGCAGAAGGTGGCTCATCCTTTTATCATTTTTAATGATTGCAGGTATAAGTACTGTGTATAGCCTCTTGAGTCCTAATATTTACAGGGCTGAAACTCTGATTCTTGTCCAGCCTCAGAAAGTTCCTGAGGCCTATATAAAATCCACAGTAACCTCTCCGATAAATGAGCGTCTTCGTACCATAAGTCAGCAGATAATGAGCAGGACAATGCTTGAAAGGATAATTAATGAACTCGATTTATACAAGGAGGAGAGGATCTCAATAACCATGGAAGAGGTAGTTGAAAAGATGAGAAAGGATATAGACCTCAAAGTGAAGGGCCGGCATTCTTTCCAATTATTCTTCGAGGGAAAAGAACGAAGCGTTGTGGCGACGGTAGTCAACAAACTCGCGTCTTTGTTTATCGAGGAGAACCTAATAGTAAGAGAACAGCATGCTGAAGGGACCACAGAGTTTCTTGAGATGGAACTTGAGAGGATTAGAAATGAGCTAGAGTCAAGGGAAGAAGCTATCAAGAACTTTAAAAATAAACATATGGGAGAACTTCCTGGACAATTGGATGCCAATCTCAGGATACTGGATCGGTTACAGCTTCAGTTACAGTCAAATAGTGAAGCCCTTAGAGCAGCAGAGGATCGGAAGATCCTCCTTATTGAAAAAGGAATGGATGTTGTACCTTCAATATCTCCTGATACCAAATTGGGGGTATTGAAAAGAGAATTACTGAACCTTGAGGCCAGATATACAGGCAAACATCCAGAAGTTGTCAGAGTCAGAAAGGAAATCCAGGATTTAGAAGCCAGGATAAAAGAAGGCAAAACGCCCGAAGATGAAAAGTCCGTCGAGGGTGACTCTAGTGATCCTCTTTATCAGGATTTAAGTAGCCCATTAATCGCCCTTAACTTAGAAATAAGGAGACTCAAAAGAGAAGAAAATAGAATAGAAAAACAGATCCTGAAGTATCAGAAGATGGTTGAAAACATCCCTAAACATGAACAAGAACTCAGTATACTTACACGAGATTATGAAAACATAAAGAGAAACTATCAATCTCTTTTAAATAAAAAATTAGAAGCACAGCTTGCGAGTAATATGGAGAGAAAACAGAAAGGCGAGCAGTTTAAAGTCTTAGATAGTGCAAGAATTCCTGAAAAACCATATAAGCCTAATAGGCAAAAGATACTGCTTTTCGGTATGATTTTAGGTCTGGGGATTGGAGGAGGATTGGCCTATATGCTTGAATATATAGATCATTCTTTTAGAGATATCAAAGAACTGGAAAAATTTACCAAACTCCCTGTTATTGCCTCTGTACCTAAGATTCTTACAAAAGAAGAGATAAAAAGGAAAGAGATTAAAAAGAAGATCGTGTATGCTTCTTCCCTGGGGATAATTGTTGTGTTGATAGCCACGGCAACTATCCACCTATTTGTATTCAGATTAGATTTCATGGTAAATGAGTTGTCTTATGTACGAAAAGTTTTATGGCCTCAATGAGAAGCCTTTCAATGTTACCCCTGACCCTAGATTCTTATATGTAGGAAAGCAACACCAGGAGGCCCTTGCTAATTTGATATATGGTATTTATGAAAGGAAGGGTTTTATGGTTCTTACCGGCGAGGTCGGAACAGGAAAGACCACTCTTATTAATACACTGCTTGAAAGATTAAATCACAATGTAAAGACAGCTTTGATCTTTAACCCTAATTTGACACTAAGAGACCTTTTTTTTTCAATTAAGAATGAATTCGGATTAAAGTCAGGATTTAAAACAAAAGCTGAATTTTTAAATATATTGAATCGTTTTTTGATAGAACGCTTAAAGAAGAAAGGGAATGCGGTCATCATAATCGATGAAGCTCAACATATTCATCCTTCAATATTAGAAGAGGTTCGGCTTCTCTTAAACTTAGAGACATCAAAAGATAAGCTTTTGCAGGTGATCTTATCAGGACAGCCAGAATTAAATGAAAAGCTTAACATGTCTCAGTTGAGACAGTTAAAACAGAGGATCAGTATAAGGTATCATTTACACCCTTTAGAAAAAGGAGAAACCAACGATTATATAAAAGAGAGGATGAGGATTGCTGGTTGTAAAGATCATTCCATCTTTACTGATAAGGCCATTAATGAGATTTACAAATTTTCAAAAGGTGTTCCTAGATTGATAAATATCATCAGCGATAATTCCTTACTCATTGGATACGCTACAGATCGGCCAAAGATCATTCCAAAGATAGTAAGTGAATCTATAAAAGACTTGAAATTGGAGAGCAAAAACAATGAGGAAAAGGCCACAACTCCAAATAGGTTTTCAATTAATTCATTTAAAAGAAGAATATTACGGTTTAGATTAATATAGGGAGGCTCACCTTTGAGTAAGGTTTACCAAGCTTTAAAAAAGGCAGAAAAAGAAAGTATCATCGATAAGGGCATTCTATCATTATGTGACAAAGAGGAGAAACCCATGGGAATCCTTAGTACTCCAAATATATCCTCTTTTGATCAACATCTAGTATCCCTTTTAGATGCGAATTCCATAGCTGCAGAACAATACAGGAAATTACGAACGAGGATATTACAGTTTTCTGCTTCATCCCTCAAGACTGTTCTTATAACCAGCTCAACCTCTCAAGAAGGAAAATCGATAACTGCAGCTAATCTAGCTATAACTATCGCACAAGGGGTTGATCAACACGTGCTTTTAGTGGATGGTGACCTCCGTCAACCATCTATACATAAACTTTTCGGACTGGACACAAATTATGGATTGACTGATTACCTCACAGAGAACATTGATATTGCGAAAGTCATTGTAAATTCTGGCATTCCAAAATTAAAGCTTTTGCTCTCTGGCTCTTTTTCTAATAAGCCTTCTGAACTCATAGCTTCTAAAAAGATGAAAGATTTAATCCAGGAATTAAAATCGAGGTATGATGATAGGTATATCATTATTGATTCAACCCCTGTTACAGCTACTGACGAACCCGACATATTGGCCGAACAGGTAGATGGGATCATCATGGTTGTAAGGGCTGGAAAGACCTCGAGGGAAGTTATAGAGAGAGCCTTAAGTGCTCTAAATGCGGAAAATATCCTTGGTGTTGTCTTCAATAGAGTTGAGTTTGCCACAAAACGTCTAAGCTATGGCAGTTATTATGGGTATTATCCCTATGGAAACAAACGAACATAGTTAGTATCCATCCGGAAATGAGGAATGTATTAAGGTCAAGAAAGGTAAAGATATAATCGTGTTACGCATCTTTAACCAATACTACCCAATACGGAATATACTCTTTTTCCTAATGGAAGGTGCTCTCATTTTTTTTGCTGTTATTGTAGCATCATATATAAGGTTTGGTGGATATGCGACTATATACTTAATAAACGATTTGGGTATTATCAAAGCCTTACTGATAACTCTAATATGTCAGATTTGCCTGTACTATTTCGATCTTTACGATTTTAAAGTTACCAATACCAATATGGAATTAGGGGTAAGGCTATTACAGGCTCTTGGGATTTCCTCTATAATACTGGCTGTAATATACTATCTTTTCCCCCCTTTGGTTATTGGGAGGGGTATCTTTTTAATTACCCTTTTTTTCCTAATAGCTTTCGTCGTGTTATGGAGGCTATTGTACAATTGGCTTTTAATAACAAAGAGATTTGCAAAGAGGGTTTTAATTATTGGATCAGGGGATTTTGCCACAGATATTACCAAAGAGATTTTTGATAAAAAGGACTCAGGATTCTATGTGGTGGGTTTTCTTGGGGATAATTTTGATAAGGTGGGGATCAGCATTGTTAATCCCAAAGTCATTGGCACATACAACCAGTTGCCTCAAATCGCTGAGAAAGAGAATGTAGATAAGATCGTGATCGCCATCCAGGAGAAGAGGGGAAAGATGCCAATGAAAGAGCTTTTAAAGTGCCGAATGAAAGGGATAGAGGTTGAGGACGGAACCACTTTTTATGAGAGGCTCACCGGTAAAATGGCAGTTGAAAACTTAAACCCAAGCTCGTTGATATTCTCCGAAGGGTTTAGCCAACTGAGGATAACAAATACAAAGCGGTTATTTGAGTTAATACTATCTGTTATCGCGTTAGTACTTCTCTCGCCATTATTTTTAATTACCTCACTGTTGATAAAGTTAGACTCCAGCGGACCAGTTTTTTTTTACCAGAAAAGGGTTGGTAAAGATGGAGAGGTCTATCGTTTGGTTAAATTTCGATCCATGAGAGATAATGCAGAGTCGTATACTGGACCAGTTTGGGCTCAAACCGATGATGATCGTATTACCAGAGTAGGAAGGATCATCAGAAAGACTAGGATAGATGAACTCCCCCAGCTTTTTAATGTCATGAAGGGGCATATGAGCATTGTAGGGCCACGTCCTGAGAGGCCCTTCTTTGTGAAAAGGCTGGAAGGGAAGGTTCCCTATTATTCTTTAAGGCTTTGCGTAAAACCGGGGATTACTGGCTGGGCACAGATCAAATACAGCTATGGGGCCTCTATCTATGATAGTCTTATAAAACTCCAGTATGATATCTATTATATAAAAAACATGTCAATGTTTTTAGACCTTTTAATCATATTTGAAACGATAAAAGTAGTATTGTTTGGTAAGGGGGCCAGGTAGAGTATGAAGAACTGGTATGTTGCAAATACTAAACCGCGGGAGGAAGAGAGAGCCCTCTTTTTTTTGAAGGATACACATATAGACGCATATCTGCCGAAGATGGAGGCCTGTTTGATGAAGAGAGGAAAAAAGGTTTTCGTTAAAAAGCCTCTTTTTCCTGGTTACCTCTTTGTCTATTTTAACGTTCGAGAAGACCTGTGCAAAGTAAGATGGGCAA
>JAXHVA010000309.1:0-1552 GCA_034189035.1 Thermodesulfobacteriota bacterium | reverse complement strand
CCATACCATGCCAGTATCTATTTTCATCCTCAACGTCGTTTAGAGCAGTAACACTCAGATATTTCTTGTTAATCTTTGGGAGTCCTTCCATAAAACCTCCATTGTTCTAATCATTTTTGTGGCATAATCGCGGTGCTGACCGGCACCGGGGGCCGCACAAGCAAACGTAGTTTGATTGTGTGGTTCACGGTGTCCGGTCAAGTACCTTGTTCTGGCGCGCGGAGCGCGACGGAACAAGGTACTTGACGAAGTCAGCACCGAGAACGCGAAGCTGAGGAGCCGGGCGTGTTTGAAAATTTACCGTGAATAAAGCACAGAACCTAATATAACGTGATACTTTCCGCAACGGCTATTTACAGCCCGGTCTCTCTCAAGCGTGATGTTATCTATTTGATTTTACATTGTAAATAAATTGTTAAAAAGCCTTGACATGTGCAAATAAAAGAAATATATTATTTCTAATCCATATTCATGGAGGTGGATGGTACCTTACCATCGGGGCCGAAAGGCCCTTTTTTTATGGCTAAATACATTTCTTCCCAAAAATCATCCCATTATGCTGATAATATTTTGATTGCAGGATCTTGATGATCTTTTTTGCGAAGGGTGCTAACGGCTTATCCAGCAACTTGTTTTCAGATAGAATTTCGTTTCTGCTCGGATGTGCTATTAAATCAGCCAATTGGAGACCTGATATATTATTTGACTTCGGTTTAACTTTCAATTGTTTGCTAGTAAATGCTTCGTGGAATCTTTCCTGTGATATAAATTGAGTGCCCTCATTCCATAATTTCAAAAAGGATGCTTTAAGGCGTTTATCCTCCTTTCCCCCTCTTGATTCAGCCATTACGTCACCCTGTTTTTGCTTCTGTTCCAAAAAAAATGTGTATCGCTCAAGCAGTAAGGCAAGACAATAATGATATGGATCATATCGCCAGACTTTGTAGGTGTCTTTATGTATTTTTTTGTCAAGACAGACAGTTATCACTGAATATTCCCATTTTTTCAGAAGAGATAAAAGCTCTTTATCAAATTGTTTTTTTATCTTCTCATCTTTCAGGGCCTTAAATGGATACTTGGCGTTAACCAATTCTTTTCTGTGAAGAATAATTGGGTCATCTGGGTGGGATTTGAAATATTTGACTTTCAGGTTTTCAATATCAAGAAATAGAATCTCAGAAATGTATTCCAAATCGATGATAACACCCGTTAGACTTAAAAATCGATGAAGTGGATTCTCAGAACTTTTTAAATCAGAATTTCCGACTTCATCTATGTACATTCTATATTTCATAAAGTTACTCTGCCGTAGATAACGTGAAAGTAACCAGCGGCGGATTTAACACCGCAGGTCTGCGCAAATTTCAAAATGGTGTTAGCTGGGATGGAAATTAAAAGTCCTCGGTTTTAGCCGTCTGAGTTAACTGCTTTGTTCGGCCGCCCGCTATCTTTCAAACCTTACTTTTGGAACACATAGATCGCCCATCCAAACGTCTCACGTCCCCACTTCAGGTAATTCTCTTTATTCTCCTGTACTCGCTTCCGCACATCT
>JAXHVA010000308.1:0-1581 GCA_034189035.1 Thermodesulfobacteriota bacterium | reverse complement strand
ATGCCTCCAGATTGGTTACACTGATAATACCCCGTATCAGCACATAGGGTGCATAATGGAACTGTCTTCCCCTCTTCCGAATGCCTCGGCATGCAATACCACCTGATGTTTTTCATCAACTGTGGCGTTGGCATTGTATCCTTGCAATACCCCGTGCGAAGTCACCATTTTGGCTTATTCATTGGCCGTGACATTACTCTGTATCTCCTTGCCTCTTGAACCAATCTTCGACTCATTCCGGGAAAGAAATTCCTCGATACGATTCACCTTTTGCTTCAACCGCTTGATCCTCTTTTCTCGTCTTTGCCGGTCTGTTGAACTCTTCCCCTCCTCTCGTTTATTCGTCTCCCGATGCTCGCGAACAACTTCCTTTACTTTCTTCTTAACCGTTTCCTGTTTCTTCTTTAAATCCGAAAACATGCCCCTCCATTCCTTTGACGCATTCGAGGAAAGCTTCAATCCGTCCAGGCTGAAATGAGTGCCTCCAAGCAATCCTTCTTCTTCACAGATCAACAGCGCCTTGGCTCTATTTACATTATCAATTGATAACACAAAAGTTGCTATCGTGCTGTGATCCGGCTTTTGCCCTCACGCCATTGCCATAAAGGTTATGTTGTCAGAACATGCTCGCTCCAACGACTGCGATGAGATCATTTCACGGGAATAACCCAAAAGTACGTTCTTTATCAGTACGTTAGGGTCAATTGCCTTGCGCCCTGTTTCGTTGTTGCAATACCGAGCATCGAATATCTTCAAATCAAGACGTTCTTCAACAACATGATGGATCGCATATTCCAACATGCCGGGCATCAGTTGTTCCTCCAATAATACCGGCACCATCGTCATTTGATCATAGTTGAAACGTTTATATCCGCCATCTGTGGTTCTCCAGTGAATAGAAACTTTGGACTATTCACTACACTCTATCACATGGTAGTATCGATTGAACCACTATGAGAAAGCTCAAACACTTTTTCAACAGTCTCAACGATAGAGATCATCGTTGATATTTACTGCAATTTGTAATATGAAACGAGCTATCTCACCGTTGCATGTTAAAGATGAGGTTGATGTTATCGGAATGACTCCTGAAGAGGAGTGTGAGAAAGAGAAGCCCGGTATGCGTATTTTAATATGGGGTAAAGATTCGATGTTTGGTCAGGGGATAGATCAGGTGATAAGTAAAAACCCTGGTTTAGGAGAATAATCAACGGAATGGGTGTAGAAAATCAGCTTTGATTTATTTAAGTTTCCCTTGGCGATGATAAGAAACTCGTATGGGGGCGACCCCGACTGTAAATTAATAAAAATGGTTATTGATTTCGCACCGAAAACATTTTAGGTTACGTGTCGATTTTAAAAAGTAAAAGACGAGAGCGTTCGATAAATTCCTAATAATTATATCCCTTTAATAATTAACACGAAATTTCTTTTATTCGGATTTAATTCAATAGTCATTTTCAATAGTGTCGGGTTAAGAAGCAATAAAAATAGGTTTGAACCTCACAGTTTGTTATAATGAGTTTGCTCATAACACATTATTATCAAAAGGAGATTCAAGCCATGGCCCATTGTAACACA
>JAXHVA010000307.1:0-1589 GCA_034189035.1 Thermodesulfobacteriota bacterium | reverse complement strand
ATGTATATTTTGAAAATATTAAAAAACTTGAAAGTGCAGTGACAGAATACCTGATCGAACATTCATTGCCAAATAAAAAATTGATCAGCTTATGCTGCAATAATTAGTGCAATTACTATATCAGTATGAACTTGCCCCTCCTTAAAGTATTGGAAAATAAAAAATCTGCACAAAAAACTTGACAGTACCAGCAAAAAAATGTCAGTCTGGCATGTGAGATATTGGGCTATAGTCGTTCTATTTACTATGATTGGTTAAATCGTCTCAAGAGATCCAATAGGGATATTTCGTCTTTGGAAAAACGTTCTGCAAAGCCGAAGTCTCATCCAAGTACGACTCAAGCTGATAAGGTAAAACTCTTAAAGGCTCTACGGGAGAAGACCGGATATGGTTCAGTCAGAATTGCCTTTTACTTGAATAAAGATCACAACATAACTCTGCCACTATCTACTATCGGCCATATAGACGCGAAGGATTTTCAAAACCTAAAAAAACAGAAGATACATACAAAGCGATATGAGATGCCAAACCCTGGAGACATGGTACAGATTGATTAAAGTATGTTCCATATCGTATGAGGGGGGAACAGTACTATCGGTTCACCGACATAGATGATTTTACAATATGGTGCTTTGCAGATATATATCCAGAAAAGAGTTCGTTAACAGACTCATCAAAGAATCTCCTTTTCCTATACGCCGTATCCAAACGGATGGAGGTAGGGAGTTTACTAATATATGTGTCTTAGACCCTAAATGCATCCTCAAAAAACCCAGAGTACACATGCCGGATCAAATATGCGCTTTCTACAATATACGTCATAAAATCATTTCACCATCTACACCACAAATCAATGGCAAGGTTGAAAGAAGCCGCGAGGAAGAATTTTATAGATTAGATAAATATAAAGATTAAAAAACCTTGAGAGATCACTTCTCCGACTGGATCAATAAATACAATTGGCAAAGACCTCATGGAGGTATCAATATGCAAACTCCAATACTAAAACTCTACAAAAGGCTCAAAAACTATAATAACTCTCTCCCTGTTGTTATAGAAAAACTAGCCGCTTAATTTTTTTGCCAGAACCTTTGTGCTTGACATGTATTCAAATTAAAATAATTTATTAGATAACAATACACGGCGGCATTCCCCAAAAAAATAAAAATTCTATACAGTAAAATTTTGTCTAAGATTTCTACATGAGAATCCAGGCTAGTTCGAATAAGAAACATTGTCAAAGGTTGTAATCTTCTCAGAGAAAAATGTAGAGTAAAGGGGAAATGGGAAATTAATTGTGAAGGAAGACAGATATGAGTTCTTTATCTGTTGCAGAGATTGCGAAAAACAGTCATTTATGGATGGCTATATTAAGGTTTCCTGAATAAATCGTCAAAGCCTATTACTGGCAGTTTCATAACCACATGAGGCTCTAAAAAGTTCCTGTTTGAGCAGGAACTTCGATTTTAGCTCTTTGAAAAACAGACGCAACAAGATGGTTTTCAGCCACTTTTCAAGGTTCATCACGAGGAAGCACAACGCCATGGCCGTTTCGCTTGTGGTGGCCAGCTTCGTCATCACCCGTCCAA
>JAXHVA010000306.1:0-1591 GCA_034189035.1 Thermodesulfobacteriota bacterium | reverse complement strand
TCCTTATCAGGTAGAGTTGGAGGCTCATATCAAGGAATTATTCTATCATTCTAAAGCCTCATATGGCTCACTCAGAATTGCGAAAAATCTGCAATCTATCGGATACCAAATAGGACGATATAGGGCTCGCAGCCTGATGCGAGAACTTGGACTAAAAGTTAAAAATACGAAACATTATAAGGTTACAACAGACAGCCGTTAGAGCTATCCTGTCGCCCCCAACCTACTGGATCAACAGTCTGAAGTGGATACACCGAACACTGTGTGGACGGCGGATATCACATACATCTTGGCCCTGGAAGGTTGGTCATATCCGGTAGTGGTTATGGACCTTTTAGCGGACAAATCATCGATTGGACTATGGATAAGCAAATAAAGACCCAATTAGTTATAGAGCATTAGCGATGGCCTACTGGAGACGAAAACCTTCTCCTGGCCTCATGCACCATTTTGATAGGGGGAGCCAGTATGCTTGCGAAAGGTACAAAAACAGCGTAAACAATATCAGGTGATTCCGAGTATGAGCCGCAAGGGTAATTGCTGGTAAACGCCCCCACAAAGCGATTTTTCAGAAGCCTGAAATTTGAACGTCTTGGATATTGCCGCTTTGTATCCAGAAAAACAGCTAAAGCCGAAGTGATAGACTACATCACCTTTTATAATGCTGACCGACTCCCTTCGACTCTAGGATATCTGAGTCCTATGGATTATGAAAAAATAAAATCCTTAAATGCTGCTTAATAACGGTGTACGTTTTTACTTGACTACTACACTATCAGCCTTTTATCCTATAGCATGCGGCTTTTTGAACCATGGATTAGTTCCGAGCTCTCGTTCCTCGACTCGGGAGTAATCCTCTATTTCTATACTTCATCAACGGACTCATTTTGCTTCATGCATATCCATGTATTCTTGCGCAGTAACTACTCCTATGCGTCCTTTTGTATAATTTTTCTTATTTAGTGTTACGATGAAATCGATTCCATACTTTTTTGCAGCATAGTACTGCATAGCATCTTCAAAATCTGAAAATTTTGATTCAAGCGCGGTATCAAAGATATTCTCGTCCACTGGCAGTATTGAAAGACTTTTACTTAGAGATTTTATGAATCTTCTTGATTTTGCGTTACTTGAGTATTTTGTGGTTATGTAATCAACGTTTCCCAATACTATTGGTGTTGTGAAAGCATCAAATTTTTTTTTCGTTAATAATCGTCATCAAGGCTGCAGTTTCCATGCAGTTTTCTCGTCGTGCAAGTAAATCAATTGTAATGTCTAGAATCTAGAAATAAGCTAGTCATGAAGCACCTTATCTGCTCGGTTACGCTGGTATTCCTTCTTGATATCAAGTTTTTCGGGAATTTTAATGATTCCAACGAGTTCTTCAATCTCCCGAGGTAATCTTACTTTCATTTTGGTTGGATACTTTGAGGTTATATATGTGAAATATTTTTCAACCATCCCAAAGAGATTATATTCCCCCGAAAAAGTGGACACGGTGTTAAGCCGCCATTTTGAAGACCTCGTATTGACAGGGGTTCATATACTGTAAAGCCGAATGACGACGTTGTCTATTATAAAATAATTCGAT
>JAXHVA010000305.1:0-1635 GCA_034189035.1 Thermodesulfobacteriota bacterium | reverse complement strand
CAGTTAGATAAGAAGGCCACGAGCATATCCTGGCTCGGGAATAAACGCCTGCAGTTCGAGTTTCATTGATGAGTGAAGATCAATTATGTCTCACATAGCGGTGCGAAAATCGCTGTTAAAAAAAGTAAGATGAAGGAAGGGATGTTGAATCGCGTGGAGGAGGAAAATACGTTGCTATGACCCCTGCCTTTTGTGTGGAACCCATGCCCTGGGGCAGATGCTCCTTAAGGTTGAGATAAGAAGATTCACTGGGGGATTCTTATGCCGATTGCAAAGGGATTGAATCAATGCCCTATTTTTAGATCAGCTCGACTTCTATTTGGATTATCGGCTATGGTAATACCCAACGCAGGGATGATGGGATTGGCCTATATATCATAGCCAGACTCAATCAGATACTCAGAGGTATGCAGGAGATTCGGATTCTGGCTGTCCATCAACTTGGATCTGAACTGCCTCCAGAATTGCGGGATGCTGCTTTAATTATATTTATCGTTGCTGCCATGAACGGATTCAAGGGAGGATGGCAATGGGCCAGGGTGGAGCTTGAACATGGTAATTTACCCTAGCTGTCACACCATTTTCATACTGGATTTCTTCTCGGCCTCCTTCAATCCCTTTATGATAAAAGTCCAGAGGCATGGATGATTTCTGTTTGTGGAGAGGCTTTCAATATGGGGGAAGGGCTTACCGCAGAGGTTAAAAATAGTGCATCAAGGGTAGTCGCTGAAATAATCAGCTTTGTCAGAGTGAATCGGCTATGAGAGGGTCTTTATAAAAAAACAAGCAAACATGAGGAACGAATGAGCACGGGAACAGACATACCCATTATAGAGGATGACAGAGATGTAGCTAAAGCCCTCCGTATCATCCTGGAAAGCAAAAAAAATATAGTTAAGACACGCATATAATGGAACGGATGGGTGTATACGAGGATCAAGGAGAAGTCGCCTGATCTCATCATTCTAGACGTTATGATGAATAAAGACACAGAGGGATTTGACCTTGCGTTCAAGCTTCGAAACGAGCCTTAGATCCCTATTGTATTGGTAACCGGCTTCACTCAAAAGACGGCTGAAGTGGGGCCAGGAAAGTTCTAGGATATACTAAGCGAGAACTGCCCGGTCTCCCAGGTCTTTGAAAAGCCGGTAGACCCTAAAAGAATTGCTTTCAACAATCGATTCCCTTCTCAAAGAAGCAGGTAAATTATAAATAATACAGGTTAAAAGAAAGAGACTGACCGATATGAAAATCGGATATGATCTGGTCAAATAACAGCTTTTTTACAGAAAGGAATTAAAAGAGCAGACGTTAGGGTTTATCCATCTCAGGTGGATAGGGGCAGTAACGGCCATTGCAACGAGGTGGGGTGACTATATATTGGGAATGCATATACATATCCTCCATTTTAAATAATATTCTTTTCTTTATTATCTGGCTATAATACAGTATTCCTATTTAATAGGGGAGCGATTAAAGGCATCCAAGTCAAAGGAAGTAAGGCCGTTTACCAATGCATACTTCGTGCCCGTGTACTTTGCAAATTTTTCCTCGAGCTCTCTACCGTGCTTTCCCAGTGTCAGCCATCCAGTCTCTAAAATCTCCTCTATGTCTGCTAAAATTTCTCTTCTGTCC
>JAXHVA010000304.1:0-1643 GCA_034189035.1 Thermodesulfobacteriota bacterium | reverse complement strand
ATCGCAACTGCCTGACTCCCAAATATGACAAAGCTCTTTGGATCGCAGGGAAATCCCAGGCAGTAGAATCTCGATAAGTGTTTGGTGAAGGATCAGATTTCCGGCACCCGCTTCGAAATAAGGTCAGAATCGCTGTCAACAAGCAAAAAGGTTCGTTGATAGAATATGCAAAAAAACTACTGTTTCGTTATTGGGTACTTTTACTCTTGACAGCTGGAGGCCTTTATAAGTGTTAGGAGCTGTGTTTTAAAATCTATTCCCATGGCCACATAAATGGAGGTTGTTTCATCCAATGAGGTGTTTCTGAACCTCCCTTTTTATCATTTCCCCTTATGGTTCTCCGTGGCATTACAATATAAACAGGAGTCGCAAGTAATAGCATAGCCAGCAGTAAAAAAAACCAAAAGACAGATCTATATAGTTTTTATGGCTGAAATAATTTCCGGATATGAAATATAAAATGCATGTAATCCATATGAATAATTAGAAAAAATCCTGCTATAGATATGCCTAAGATATCAATTCGCCTTTCTTTTTTAGATTTTTGTCTATATTTCTTTTTCTTCAGTTTCCTCAATTGAGGCTCCTAACGCCCCGGCTCACGGGTGGCAAGGCTTTGTGCGCCATCGCTTGCAGCTGGATGTTCTGTGACTATCTATACCCTATCAGCGATGACTGCATATTCGTTCGATTTTCGATCATATGGGTTTCCTCCGATGTCGGAATAAAGTCTCTTAACGGAAAAGCCAGCCTCTATAAACTCCCTCTCAATATCCTCGGGTGCAAAATATTGCAGCCAGTTATACACCTTTCTGGTGCGGTCCAACTCAATAATTGTATACTTGTCCAGTACAATCTTTTCTTCATCATATTTAAAGGTATTTAAAAAGCCATAGTATCTGTTTTGTGACCAAAATCCGTTGAGCTGGTTCACTTCATATGTCGCTGCCTCTTCCCGTTGTTTAAATGCCGATAAGGAATAAACATCAAGAAGAACTGAACCGCTCGGTTTTAAGATCTTATGGAATTTGCTCAGAAGCCCTTTTCTTTGTGTTGGGCTAAGGGCGCAGAAATCGCACATAATCATCAGCACAAGATCGAACCGGTCTTCTGTTTCAAACTCCAGGTAGTTCTGCTTCACATAGCTGATGTTCAACTGCTCACGGGCTGCAACTTTCTTTGCGTACTCAATAGACCTTTCTGAGAAATCAATGCCCGTAACATTCGCTCCGCGTTTCGCCAAACGTGCTGCATATAATCCAGGACCACAGCCAAAATCAGCTATTTGGGAGTCACTGCCGATGTTGAACTCAGATACGATCCATTCCACCGATCGATTGATGAATTCTGCGTTTCGTGAAGAAACATCGATGGCCTCGTTGAGGTGGAACGAGAGCATCTGTTTTGATGTATGTTCATCTGTCCACAGATCGCTTGCGGTGTAAAACTGGAACGGTTCTGGCCGTTCGTTAATCCTCTCCAACTCTTCAAACATTCTCTTTCCTCAATTATGACACAGAACCATTTAGTTAAGCGGTATTTTCTGGCCCAATAATTGCCTGTGATCAAATGATGTATTCACGGGTAAATAATGCTTATTGCAATTTTTGGGACAGAAAATATCCGACTTAAACGGCTTGTTG
>JAXHVA010000303.1:0-1677 GCA_034189035.1 Thermodesulfobacteriota bacterium | reverse complement strand
TGTCTTGAACGATGTAGGCGTTGCTAACTGCTTGTTTTTTAATTCATTATTGTTGTATTGACTAGAACAGGATTTCGGCGAACTATTCATTCAGTAGCGGTGCGAAAATCGCTGTTAAATACAAGTCCCTTTCTTGATCGGTTTTCCAAAGACGCATCTTTATTTAAGAATGCGCGGAGTCAAAGTTTCTGGACGACTCCATCTCATCTCTCTTTATTTACTTCTTTGTATCCCTCTGTTTTTAAAGTATGGAAATATCCTCATTCAGGACGACTTCCCAGCCGGTTCATAACTCTTGCTGAAATATGAAATAATTATGGATACGCAACCGTTGCATTTACTGCAGGTGCTTTTGTGGATAGACGCTTTGGATTTGCTCAATGATTTGATATTTATGAGGATAAGATCACGCCTAATAATATTAATACAATCCTTAATGATAGAGGCTTTGATTGGATTAAAAAGCAAAAATCAAAGTTTATGGTTTTTCTTCATTGTTATGAACCCCACTCACCGTATGATCCGCCAGAGAAATATAAAGAAGAATTTGCAGCTAGGTATACCCTGGTTTCTGAATTAACAGGGGAACAATTATAATATTGGCACAGACAGTAAAATTGGTAAAAAGACGGAAAAATGGTTCAAGGAAACGCAAGACTCAAATTTTTTAAAGACAGTAGAGGCCTTATATGTGATGAAATTAAATATGTAGACACTGAAATAGAAATATTTTTTAATAAACTCAAAGAGTTAGATATTTTTGAAAATAGCATCATAATATTTTCATCTGACCATGGTGAAGCATTCAACGAACATGATTCATTCAGCCATAGAAATCTTTATGACGAAATTCTTCGTGTCCCGTTAATAATCCGCTTTCCTCAAACACTACAACGATATTACCGAAAGTCGGTAGATGATCCGGTCGGAATCATTGATGTTGTGCCGACAATTCTAGATTCATGTAAGATTCCTTACTATCCAAATCATTTCCAGGGAACTTCACTGTTGAGCTTACTGTCTGAAAAAAAATCTTTTAGCAGAAAATATACATTTAGTGAACATATTCATGTTAAAGCTATTGCAATATTAAGATTTAAGTTAATAACATCGAAAAAGACAAAAAGACTTTATGATATTATTTATGATCCTGGAGAGACCAATAATCTTTTTAAGAATAAAATAGAAGAGAACAGTTTGATTGCTATATATGATAAATTGAAATCACATATAAAAACACAAGTCAATGAAAATGAGGGCAATCTTGAAAGAGTATCTGATAAAGAGTTTGAAAATCGAAAAATCAATTTAGATAATAAAACAATCGAAAGGATGCGAACACTTGGATATGTTCAATAAATAAATTAGGTTTGATAGTTTTTACTTAAGGTTTCCTGGATAAATAGTCAAAGCCTATTACTGGCAGTTTCATAACCACATGAGGCTCTAAAAAGTTCCTGTTCGAACAGGAACTTCGATTTCAGCTCTTTGAAAAACAGACGCAATAAGATGGCTTTCAGCCACTTTTCAAGGTTCATCACGAGGAAGCACAACGATATGGCCGTTTCGCTTGTGGTGGCCAGCTTCGTCATCACCCGTCCAATCCCGTATCTTCGTTTTGCCTGGCCGAACTTGCCTTCTATCGGGACCCGGTCACATTCATCCCGGTAAGACTGC
>JAXHVA010000302.1:0-1678 GCA_034189035.1 Thermodesulfobacteriota bacterium | reverse complement strand
GCGTAATAGTGATACCGCAGGACCCGTCGAACCTGATCCATGAGCCGGAGTTTAGGGTCAGGTCTGAATTTTTTTGAATTTTCCATGTTATTCACATTATCGTATAATATATGAATAATTCGATAAGGGTTTTTTATGTTTTACATTTTGATATAATAATAGATAGAATTTTTTCTATGATATAAAGGCAATATATGGATAATTTTTCCATCTATTCTAACAGTTGGGCTGAAACAGCATACATTTTGACTTTCTGCTCTGAACTAGGACAATTCAAAACATGTTTTCAATATTAAAACAAATAATAAAGCAGCCATGTATAGCTGTTGACCTCGGCACGGCCAATACTCGTGTCTATTCCTCTGAGCTTGGTCAAATAAGAGAAAAGACGTCGGTCATTCCACAAGTAACTGACAGTAAGAAGACTGTTGTCTCAGATGAGTATTTGTCCTACCTCAATAGCAAGCTCGTTGCCATGCCTCTTCGAGGAGGCGTGATTGTCGATCTCAAAAAGGCTATTACCCTTCTCCAGCCTTTACTAAGTGAAACTAAAAAAGTGTTGCGGCATCCAATAGCTCTGGCTTCTGCACCAACAGACACTTCGGATAAAGAACGCGAACTGCTCGCTAGGGCAGTTCGCCATGCTGGCGCATCACATGTAGCGATTGTTCCAGAGGTCTGGGCGGCCGCAATCGGGGCCGGAATAGACGTTACGTTGCCATATGCTCAGGTGCTAATAGATATTGGCGAAGGGGTTACTGACATGGCAGTAATCCGTGACAGTCGTCTGGTTTGTGCTTCAGCGGTACGAACAGCATGTAGCGACCTTCAAAAAGCGATAAGATCTACCATTATGGTAAAGCATAAAGTGTACTTATACCTTGCTGAGGTTGAACGATTAACGCATGAAATCTCATCGATGTCTGAGGGGCAAGCGTTTAGTCCTAAAATGATAACCGTTAGTGGCATGGACACTATCAAGAGATGCAAAGTAACTATTGATGTAAACAAACAAAACATTATCGATGCCATGTCACCTGTGGTTCATACAATTCTAAGAATGATTGAAGGTGGCTTAAAAAAACTTACCAAAACTACCTCCGGCGAAGTATTAGAATCCGGAATTTGCCTTAACGGCGGTGGGGCTTGCATCAATGGAATAGATAGGTTGATAGCATCAAGGACCAACTTGGACGTGAAAATCGCTCCCGACCCAATGCATTCCGTCATCAATGGTGAGATTGCAACATTAGATTATTGGAAGGAGCATCAAGGCTGGTGGAAGAATATTGTTTGGCCTCAGTTGTCCTAAGTAGGGGAGTGGCTTGCCCTACATATGCCCAACCATATGCTGCACGCGGATTTGGTAGGGCGCGCGGCTCCTCGAAAATTGTGTGGTTTAGCTAAGTTAAGCGAGTACTGAAACTTTGGTGCCATTACACCAACTAAACCGATGAGAATTCACATTGAGCCTGTCGAAAAAGTAGTTTGTACTGCATATATAAAATGACAGTAGGGCTCATCTATGATATGTAGCAAGAACAAGTACACTAGTAATTAAGGCCTGCTGAATAAGCGTTAATGAGTTGATATATTTATTTATATGTGTTAATAGGTTGGCCGAAAGTGCAAGCAATTTTGCATGTTTCTTCAAAAACCCTTGCACCAATCGGCGAAA
>JAXHVA010000301.1:0-1698 GCA_034189035.1 Thermodesulfobacteriota bacterium | reverse complement strand
GAAACATCGCTACTGATGCGTGTTATATATGCGGATTAATTTGTTTACACACGCCGCACTAAAAACATAACCTCCTTTCACACGAACTCGTCTTTTAGAAATAACGTATGGAAATTTTTCTCAATCAATGGGATTTTCAATGAGTTTCCAAGGGTTTTTACACAAAATCCCAAGGACATCCTTGAGACATCTTAGGAGACATAGCCAAGATGCCTCTAAATGTCTCTAAAATCCTCTAAAAAACCTGACTATATGTGGCTTGGATTTATGTTAGCCCACCAAATCTATATTCTTATGGAATTTGAAGGAAAATTTTAAGGATTTTGTGGGTTTTTAAGTATTTTTTTGTGGATTTATGGGTTTTTAAGGGATTTTTTATGGATCCCTTAGGCTCCTAACAACTTCCTTACAATTATCCACATAATCTCCCTATAAATACCCATACAAATCTCCATAAAAACCTAGCTATATTGGCTTAAAGATAAGGGCATGGATGATAACTTGATTGTGGACTTCTTACATCAAAGTTTGATATTAAAAAATCATCGGGGTTTAGAATAGAGAGATTTTCGATAAATCGATAGTTAACTGTTAGTTCTTAATTAACCTTAATTATGAACATACGAAACATACGATATTTACAGTAAAAAGATATATAATTGTATATCTAACTGTATATACATGGCATCTGAGTTTCCAACAAGAACACTTGCTAAAGTCGGCAACTCATACAGAGTAACTATACCATCTGATATGGTAAAAGGCTTTGGATGGGGTGAAGGTACAAAGCTGAAATTC
The DNA here is from genome assembly GCA_034189035.1 of Thermodesulfobacteriota bacterium. Classification (GTDB taxonomy): domain Bacteria; phylum Desulfobacterota; class UBA8473; order UBA8473; family UBA8473; genus JAUXFK01. The sequence continues at coordinate 900 of JAXHVA010000301.1, read as the reverse complement.
AAAACAGTGGGGTATAAGAAGATAGAGATATCAGAAGGGTAGATCTAAGTGGCATAAGGTGGTCATCCAGAAATCCCCGTTCATCCATCATCATGAATTAGAATGGTCATCTCGCAGAACCGTACTATTTTCATGCATCTTTTGTGCCATTGTAAAAAATAACTAATTTGCCAAAGCTTCCGCTAATTTCTTCAAAAAATTAATTTGACAGAAGTCTAAAATCAGGGCTATTTTGCCCCGACTCGTCAAGTGATTGCCCACTTTTCCCCAAAAATCACCTGTGAAATCGGGCTAAAATTGGAAAAGATGAACCGTTTTCTCCTTGATTTTATGTATTCAACCGTAACTGTCAAATTCTGTAGCGAAATTTTGATGAACTTTGGTGAAGTGTGCTTCAATTCTTTGTGCTCAAATCGGAGTAGGGATATTATCAATTGCGCAACAAAACCAAGGATTAGGGCACCATAAATGCTATGCTCAGACCATACTCTGAGAGGCTTAATATCGATCTCATTCTTAAGCGAATTTATTATCTTCTCGATTGAGTCCTTCTTACGGTAGGTCTGAAGTGCATCTTTCAGTGTCAAATCTTTGTTCGAAACGAGGCAGAAAAATCCTTCACGACCCGTGATAGACGCCTCCCTAAGGATTGCACGAGCTTCCTCGTCGCTCAGCGATGCAAGCTTTGTTTGATATGAATACTCGCAGTCGATTAGCGGATTATTGATGCGGTATCGTTTTGGTAATCCTCGATTATTCTTGATGGATTGCTCTATCGCCTCAGCTTCATTGAAGAGTCTCTCGACCTTTCTGAGCTTGGATGATATCTGAAGATCATACAGGTGCTCGGAGAAGAACAGGTAGTTGATCCTGCTTGGGAACTTCTTTTTGAGTCCGTAT
>JAXHVA010000300.1:0-1731 GCA_034189035.1 Thermodesulfobacteriota bacterium | reverse complement strand
AGGATAAAAACCAACCGGATAAATTAATTCCTTAAGTTTCCCCTCTTCAAGGTTCAGTATTTCCCGGGGGGTTCTTGCAACCTGGAAAAGATTATCGCAAGCCGTTGCCGTCACTTCATCCTTGGTCCTGAGGGAAAGAATTGTAGATACTAGAACCTGAAAGGGGGTCGCCCCTCTTTTGGCAATCAAGGTTAAAATTGGGGGGGTTCCTTCCCGGAAACGCTTCTCCATTATCTTTACAAAACGATCAATGTTAAATGGTATAATTTCACCTTTCATTTCAATAGTGGAATCTTGATTACTTTTTTTGGTTCTTCATAGTCTTGCGTGGGTAGAATCTATATATTGTGGCCAATTTGGCTCCAATATTGTAGCATCGGCTATCGAGATTTGCGAAGGAGGATGCCGATGCAAGACAGGGAATTGTATGAAGCGTTGCTTGGACGCAAGGATCCGTGGAAAGTAACGAAAGTTAAACTGGACGCTGCCGCTTCCCGAGTGGATGTCTGGATAGAAGATCGTTCTGGCGTAAAATGGAACTGCTCGGAGTGTGAAAAAAAGGCCTCTATATATGATCACAGTGAAGAGCGAGTCTGGCGTCATCTCAATACCTGCCAGTTTGGGACTTATATTCATGCTCGTCTGCCTCGTGTAAAATGCCCTGAGCACGGTGTAAAGCAGGTTTCTGCTCCGTGGGCTGAACCTGGCAGACGATTCACCTTGCTCTATGAGAATTGGGTTATTGATACTCTGAAGGAATGCGATGTGACTGGAGCCAATCATTTGACGGGAACGAGCTGGTATGAGGCTTGGAACATCATGGAAAAAGCTGTTGCAAGGGGGCTTTTGAGGAAGGAAAGTGGACTTGGCATTGATGAGAAATCTTTTGCCAAAAGACATCGTTATGAGACATTGGTTTGCGACTTGATTAAGGGCACGGTTGAATGCGTGCTTGAAGATAGATCGCAAGACAGCCTTGAAGGCTACTATGGCCAGTTTTCGAAGAAACAATTGAAGAGGATTAAAGCGATCGCTATGGACATGTGGGATCCTTACATTGCCGCAACGAAGGATCTTATACCTGATGCGGAGGGTAAGATCGTATTTGACCGATTTCATGTAACCAAGCAGGTGACGGATGCGCTGGATAAAGTGAGACGTCAAGAGTATAAGAACCTGATGGCGAATGGACAGGACTGGCTCAAGGGCACAAAGCATCTTTGGCTTATGAATGAGGAAAAGATACCAGATTGGCGAAAACCGGAATTTGATGAGATCCGGAAGATGAAATTGAAAACGGGTAGGGCTTGGGTAATCAAAGAATCGTTGAGACATTTTTGGGATTACATCTATCCTAAAAACGCTGAGAAATACTTTAAGCGCTGGTATTTTTGGGCGACCCATAGCCGGATCAAACCAATGATTAAAGCGGCTAAAACTTTGAAACGTCATATTGTCAACATTTTGACTTACTTCAAACATCGTATAACCAACTCGGTTACGGAGGGTTTGAACAGCAAAATTCAAACTGTGAAACAGATGGCCTGTGGTTTTAGAAACCGAGAGCATTACCGCAAAGCCATTCTGTTTCATTGTGGCGGGCTTGATCTATATGCCCGTGCTTCGTCATAAATTGGGGCATTTTGGATACCACTATATGTGGTATGGCCCACGCAAAACTATGAAGGGCCAGTTTTGTCTCCTTTTTCTTCCCATTCGTATTAAAAAGAA